>JAUWNN010000064.1 GCA_030612625.1 Caldifarciminota bacterium | reverse complement strand
ACCAGGTTGTCTGCACGATAGAAGTCGGAGATTGTCCGGTTGCTCTGACCTGGAATTCGGCCCAGAACCGGACCTATGTGGCAAACTATGGCAGCAGCAGCATATCGGTGATTCGGGATGTGATTGGAATAGAAGAAAAGGCTGAAGGCGGAAGGATGAAGGATGGAAGCGGGAAGATGACGGCCACAATCGTGCGCAACGTGCTGTTCCTGCCCCAGGCAGGTTGTGGGAGCGACTTCCCAGTCGCGAGGAATCGAGGTTTGGAAACCTCTCCCACACTGCTCGACGCAATGGGCCGGAAGGTGATGGAGCTTGTGCCGGGCGCAAACGACATCCGGCATCTGGCCCCGGGCATCTATTTCGTGTGTGGAAAGGGTTCGAGGGGTCGAGGGGTCAAGGGTTCGAGTGTCAAAGTCGTGATACAGCGCTAGGAGGAGTTGATGCGAAGGTCCTTCCTGCTGCTTGCGCTGGGCGCAGTCGCGGCGTCTGCCCAGCCGTACGACCACGTTATCATTACCGCGCGCTCGCACATGCCCGCCTATATATCGCTGTCCGGTTGGGTGGAGAGCGTGCTGGGCATGTCCGACACGGTTATGGCGGTGGAAGACATCATCCCGGCCTACCCGGGGCGGGATACACCGGAGAAGGTGCGCAGTTTCATCCGCCACGCCTACTCGAACTGGGGAACGACCCATGTGCTGCTGGGCGGGGACGTTGATGTCATCCCGTGCCGGCTCGCCTACGTGTACCGGTACGGCAGGACCCAGAACATCCCCTGCGACCTGTACTATGCGGACCTGGACGGCGACTGGGACCGAGACGGCGACGGCGTGTTCGGGGAGCTGGAGGATTCGGTTGACCTGTACCCGGACATTGCCATCGGTCGCGTGCCGGCTTCGTCGCCCGACCTGGCCGCGCGGTTCGTGGCCAAAGTCCTGTCCTACGCTTCGGATTCGACCGCGCCCTACCTGGACCAGGTGCTGCTGAGCGGATTCGACCTGCACGACGAACCGGTCATCCGCGGCGAGTACCACTGCGAGATAGTCGACACGACCTATGTGCCGCCGGGCATGAAACCCTGCCTGAAGGTGTACGACAGCCATTCCGGGGACCACAAGGTGGCGATTCTCCAGGCCCTCAACGCGGGCAAGCACGTCTGGGTGCACGCGGACCACAGCAGTTGGTGGACGGTGGGCGCCGGATGGTTGAGGCACGGTGCTACCATCAATGCCAACGAGCTGACCGGCCTGGCCAACGGTACTCGTTACACGATAGGGCTCATAAACGGCTGTCATGTGGGAGCGTTCGACTCGTCAGATTGCGCTGCCGAGGCGTTCGTGTCCGCGCCGAACGGCGGCGGCGTGGCGGCGTTTGCCAACGCGCGCCCCGGGCTGACCATTGACCCTGACTGGCATCGTGCCGGATCGTTCCTGCAGGCGCAGTACCTCATCGACCAGATTGTCAACCAGGGCGGCAGCACCAGCCTCGAGGCCCTCGTCCGGTTACAGGCATACATCGCCCCGCTCGCGGACACCAGTCCGACCTATCGCTGGTGTCAGTACCAGTACAACCTGTTCGGCGAGCCGGTCATGCCGGTCTGGGTGCCGATGGCGGTCGGCGCTGAGGAGAAGTCAGAAGTCAGAATCCGGAAGGCAGAGCCGAAGACGCCGACCGTTGTCCGGGGAGTTCTCAATCTGACTTCTGCATTCTGCAATCTGCATTCTGACTTCGCTTTGCTCGATGCTTCCGGCCGCAGTGTCATGGACCTTGCTCCCGGTCCGAACGACGTCTCTCTTCTTGCCCCGGGCGTGTACTTCCTCAGGATGGATTCAAGGGGTCAGGGGCTCGAGGGGTCGAGTGTTAAGGTCGTGATACAGCGCTAGGAGGAGTTGATGCGAAAATCCATCCTGCTGTTCGTGTTGGGCGCAGTCGCGTCGGCCCAGCCGTACGAACACGTCGTGGTGACTGCTGACTCGTTTGTGGCGCACCTCGCCCCCCTGTGCGAGTGGTTGGAGACGAACACCGGCATGCGGGATACGGTGGTGACGGTCGAGGACATCTGCGCGCAGTTCCCGGGTCGGGACGACCCGGAGAAGATTCGCAACTTCATCCGCCACGCCTACTCGAACTGGTCGACCACCCACGTGCTCCTTGGCGGGGACGTGGAGGTCGTGCCCTTCCGCCGGGCGTGGGTGGACGCGGAGCACGTGCATCCCCTGCTCAAGGATAGCATCCCGACCGACCTGTACTTTGCGGACCTGGATGGGGACTGGGATGCGGACGGTGATGATCTGTTCGGCGAGCCGGAGGATTCGTGCGACCTATACCCGGACCTGTTCGTGAGCCGCTTGCCTGCGACGACGGTTGCCTCGGTTGACCTGCTCGTGAACAAGCTGCTGGTCTACCTCGGCAACCCGCAGGCCGACTACCTGCACGAGGTGCTGCTGTCCGGTTTCGACATCTTCGATGGTGTGTACTGCGAGACGACGATGGAGCTGTACGATTCCGCGTACGTGCCGCCTACGATGAGACCGTGCAACAAGGAGTACGACAGCGAACCGGGTCGGCACATGGCGGACGTCATCAGCTACCTGAACCAGGGCCGGCACGTCTGGATTCACGCCGACCACTGTAACTACTACGGCATGGGCATGGGGCATATGAACCACGGCGAGGTCATGTACCGGGACCAGCTTGCGCAGCTCGCCAACAATGGCGAGTACACGATTATGACTTCGGTCGGGTGTTGCACCGGCGAGTTCGATACCTCGGACTGCGCGTCTGAGGAGTTCATGCTCGCGCCGAACGGCGGGGGTATTGCCGCGGCGACCAACTCCCGGTACGGCCTGGGCGGGCCGAGGCAGAATCCGCAGCGCGGCGGGTCATTTGTGCTGGTCGAGGGATTCGTGCGCGGCATGTTCATGGACCCGGACACCGGCAGCATCGGGACCGGCATCGTCACCGCGTGGGCCGACGCGGCACCTTTGGCCCACGTCGACCTTGCGTATCGATGGTGCCTGTTCTGCTGGAACCTGCTCGGCGAAGCCGCGATGCCGGTGTGGATACCGGAGCAGAGTGGGATTGCGGAGAGCGGCAGGATGAAGGCGGGGCATGGGGCGCTGCGTTCGTCATTCGTGCGCAACGTGTTAGTCCTGAATGCGGAAACGGATGCCTTGCTGTCGGATATCACGGGAAGGGAAGTCATGCAATTGAGTCCGGGCGGGAACGACGTGGGTCATGTCCCGCCGGGTGTGTATTTCGTCCGGGCCGGGGATGCTTCCGGCCGGACACTGGGCAAGATTGTCAAAGTCAGAGAGGAGTAAGAGATGATGAAGTTGATGAGTCTGCTGGTTGCCGTCTCGATGTGTGCGGTCGGCGCGACCGTGAGCACGGAGATGGTGTTCGACCGGGAGCAGCTCGTGCTCGGCGAACTGGACGGTATGACGACGGTCTCCCTGGGTCGTTGTGTGAACACGTGGGAAACCGGGGCGCCGAGCGTGCCGATTGCCGTGGCCCAGCTCGTCGTGCCGCAGGGCATGCGGGTCGCCGGTGTCACGGTCGATGTGCTTGAGACCGAGACCGTGGGCGAGTTCGATCTCTACCCGGTGCAGCCGGCGCGGCCGATTTCCGACCCCGGGCCGTTCGAGTACGTCGAGCCCGACCCGCAGTTCTACGGCGCGGTGTATCCGGGTAATGTAGCGACGACCGGCCACCAGGGCTCGATGTTCGGGTACAACATCGCGAGCGTGTTCATCGCGCCGGTGCGGTACAGCGGCGCGGACCGGGTGCTCGTGTTCAACTCGAAGGTCCGGTTCACGCTCGAGATGGAGCCCGCCGACCTCGGCTATCTCGAGGTCGGGATGCGCAGCGCCCAGGCGCGGCAGCGGATCGAGGCGCAGATTGCCAGCATCGTGATGAACCCGGAGGACGTCGGCCAATACGCGCCAAACTCGAGATAGACCGTCCGGCCCGGGGTTCCCGGTTGCCAGGAGCGGGACGCCATGTGTTGCCCCGCTTCAATGGAATGACTTTGTGCGGCTACCGGGCCAGGATTAGCTTTGCTACGTTCTGGCCGGTGTCAGACCTGATTACCAGGAGATAGACGCCTCGGGCAAGGGTCTGAGGTGTTGTCCAGGTATAGATTGGTGGTGTTGGTCTGAGCACGGCTATGGTGCAAGCCAGCCTGCCATCAGGATGGTAAAGGTCAATTGTCGTCCGGCGGAACTTGCCGGGCTCGAGCATGATGTGGGCTTTGTCGGTTATGAGCGAAGGTCGAACAAGCGTGGGGCGCAAGGCGTTGCGCGTTGGGCATTCAGTTATGCCGATAACACCGTGGCTCATCATGCTGGCACCGGCAGTGCCGCAGAAGATGACAGCCGGGTTTTCAGGATGGCGTTTGAGGAAGAGCACTGTCCGGCTGGCAAGTCCGATTGTGTCCCGTTCCCACAGGCCGGCGTCGGTGTAAAGGTAGACTCCCTGGGTGTCAGTGCCGGCCCAGACTTGGTCAATATCCGCGGTGTCAGGAAGGACCGCGGATACATCGTTCAGCCCGAGGTCGGTCCAGTTTCCGCCGCTGTTGCGGGTCTGGAATACGCCCTGCGGGGTGGCGCAGAAGTAGACGTCAGCGTTTGCCGGGCTGCGGGCAAAGTCCCTCATCGTTGTTCCGCTGATGCCGGAGTTGATTCTGTTCCAGCTCGTTCCACGGTTGGTGGTGCGGTACAGGGCGCGGAACCCGTCAACAGCGCCATACGCATAGAGTGTTTCACCCGAGCCGGCAAAGTCAAAGCCCAGGCAGATTCCTTGATCACCCCGGGAAAGAAGCGTTGTCCAGGTCTGACCCTGGGACGTGGATTTGAGCAGTGCGAATCCGGTCGGGCCGGTTGCAGAGTCGCGGTTTCCTCCCCAGGTATAGACCGTGTCCGGGCCGAACGGATGATAGGCCAGGCCGCGTGGTTCATAATAGTCGGCGATTGGAAACGATACCCAGGAATCGCCCTGGTCTGTGGTGAGATGGAGTTCCGAGTCAATCCCGGTCACAACAATCATCGTGTCCGGGTCTTGAGGATTAACTGCAATGCCGGTGGTGAATCCGGCGCCCGGGAAGCCTTCGACCCCGGTCCAGGTCCGGCCTTTGTCAGTGCTCCTGATTATGCCGTATCCGGGCGGGCAGGTGTAAGTCGTTCCCGGAGCCGGCGGATAGAAATAGAGGAACGGAACAGTCAGGCAGTTCAAATCCCGGGTCAGTTCGGTCCATGCGTATCCGCCGTTTGTGGTGTGGAATATGCCGATACCATTTGCAGCATAGAGCTCAAGTCCCTGGCTCGGGTTGATGCCGAGCCAGCGGGTTGCGGTGCCATAGAAGTCGGTTGTGTCGGCAGACCAGTTCAGCCCGTTGTCGTTGCTGCGAAATACGAGGTTGTCTGAGCCGGCATAGGCGTAGTGGGGTGAGGCCGGAGCGAATGCTACTGACCAGGCAGGCGCATCAAGCCGGCTGGTCCAGTCTGCTCCTGAGTTGGTTGACCGGAAGATGCCGGCATCAGTGGCGCAGACGAGCAGGTCGCTGTTGGTCGGGCTGACTGCAAGACTGTACGCGCAGGAACCGGAAAGACCGGTTGAGATGTCATTCCAGTTGGTGCCGCTGTTTTCGGTTCTGTAGAGTCTTACGCTGTTGTTGACGTTGCCGCCAACAGCCAACTGCTGGGTGCTGGCCGGGTTGATGGCAAGCAGCATTGTCGAGGCGTCGTACCCGGTGTCGAGCACAGTGCCGGTCCAGCTCGCGCCACCGTCAGTGGACTTGAAAACACCGAGTCCGACTGAGTCGTCCACAGGGAGATCCACGGCTGCCCAGATTTCAGCGCTGGTATGAGGGTTGACCAGGAGCTGGCGGATGTGAGAGCCGGAGCCCAGGGTGGCGCGCACCTGCCAGGTCCGACCACCGTTCAGAGTGCGGTACACTTTGCCGAGCCGGCCGCCGCAATACAGGGTCTGGACCTGGTTCGGGTCGAGCGCAAGCGCGCTAATCCAGTCCTGGATGGTGTCGCGGACTACCCAGGTGGCACCGGTGTTTGAGGTGTAATGAATCCTGGCCGGATGACCTTCAGGCACAAGATAGATGTCATTGGGAAAACCCGGAACCGTGGCCATTGCCGAGACTGTGGCTCCATCCGGTCCGAGCTGTTCCCAGGGTTCGAGCCCGAACACAGTGGCTGCTGCAAGTCCGATAACGATGATAATACCCAGTCTTTTCATGTTTTTCCTCCGGGGAGTTTTTCCTTGTCCGGCCTCGGGGCTCCGAGGTCGGAACTGATTGCCATTTTATCTCCGAATCTATCGAGCCGCTTGGCGGCGTCATCGTACTTGTTGCGGGCGTTCTTAAGATGGGTGCCCAGCACTTCGAATTCCTCATGGAACCGGTCGAACTCCTGCTGAAGCCGACCCAGGTGTTTGAGGATTTCCTCGGCCCGCTCTTCTATCTGAAACCCGCGCAAGCCCAGAACGATTGCCTGAAGATAGGCGTAGAGGCTGTTGGGTGATACCGGGATGACCTTTTGGGAAATGGCGTAGTCGGTAAGGCTGTCGTCGTCAGGGTTGTTCTTGATTATCGTTTCGTAATAGACGTTCTCGGCCGGGATGTACATCAGGGCGAAATCAAAGGTGCCTTCGTCAGGCAGGATGTATTTCCTCGCGACCGCGTCAACGTGCTTGCGGACCGCGGCCAGGAATTTCCGGCGCAGGGGTTTGCGTTTCTCGTCGTCGGTCTCGCTGGTGAGCCGCTGAAAATCCTCAAGCGGAAACTTGGCGTCAATGGGCACCAGCCGTTCCGCCATCTTGACTACCGCATCCACCGCCTCGCCGCTTTGGAACCGGTACTGGAGTTCGTAGTTGTTGGGAACCACCTGCTTCAAGAGGTCGCCCAGGAACAGTTCGCCGATGATGCCGCGCAGTTTCGGGGCGCGGAGGATGTCCTGCAAAGATGCGATGTCTTTGCCGACCTCAAATACCCGTTTGGTCGCCTGGGAAAGCTCGCCCAGGGATGCGGATACGTCTTTGACAACACGGGTGGCGCTGTCGAGCCGGTCGCCGATAAGCCCGGTGGTGTTCTGCATACTTTTGTCCAGCGCTTCGAGCCGCTGGTTGAGCTGGGTGGTCAGGTCGGCCAGTTGCTGGTTCGAGGTGCGGGCGTTGTTGCTCAGGGTTTCTGTGGTCTGTTGGCGCAGGGCGTCAAGCTGCTGCTGGACCAGGGTAAGGCTTTCCTGTTTGTCCGGAGGACGGCGTGTCCTGGTGAGCAGAATAACCAGCACCAGAACCAGGAGCACGGTGGGCAGAATCGTGGCAACAAGTATGACGGTCAGATTGGCACCCATTCTGAGAATAGGATAGGACAAGCAGGCCCAGGGTCAAGTGATTTTCGCCTTGACAATCAGCAAGTTGTGGCTAATCTGTGTTAACTTGGCTTCTAGATAACTAGATGCTTTGAGATGAAATGGGTTACTTTGAAAGGCGCGAGCCGCCCGGTTTATTCGCCGTGCGATGCGGCGGGGTGTCGGCGGTCGCGCTTTCGTTCTTGATGGTGATGCCAGGCTGTTGGGGTGACAGGCCGCCCGGGGCTCCGGTTGTCGACGGGCCGGACACAGGCCTGCCTGAAGATACCCTCTGGTTCTGGGCCCGCAGCACAGACCCCAATGGCGGAAATCTTTCCTACTTCTTTGACTGGGGGGACGGAACCGGAGAGAACTGGACAGCCGAGTTGGCAAGCGGCGACACATTCTATCGGAGACATGTGTATCCTGACACAGGAGAGTATGTCGTTCAGGTGCGTTGCCGCGACAAGACCGGGCTGGAATCGGAATGGTCGGTGCCTCTGGAAATGATGGTTGGTTTTGCCGGGCCTTTGACACCGGACCAGCCTCAGGCCCCGGCCGAAGTCTATGAGGACACCACGTACTGGTTTACGACCGTTGCCGGTCATATTCACGGCGACAGCGTCAGCATCAGGTTCGACTGGGGAGACACTCTGGGCGATTGGACCGGTTTCTTTCCGGCCGGAGGCACGGTTTCAGACAGCCACACATACCAGACCACGGGTGAGTATCTGGTGCGGGCTCTTGCCCGGGACAAGCAGGATAATCTGAGTCCCTGGTCATGTGCTGAGACGGTTGCGGTAACCCGGAGGCCGCTCGAACCACCGCGCAGTATCATCATCCGGGCTTCGGCCGGTATCAGCGTCCGGTTACGCTGGGACACCGGGCACAACTGCGATTCGGTTGAGTATGGGCTCTGGTTCCGGCCGCTCGACAGCAACGAGTGCTACCTGTTGGAGACGGTAACCGGCTCAACTGCTTTCCACGACCCTGGTGGTGTTACAGGTGACTACACGATTTCGTCCCGATTCGAGGACGTAGAGGTTTTCGCGGCTGAGACTGTGAGTACCATTCCGGTGTTTACTGATGTCGAGGTGCTTTACGAGTTGAATGCCGGCGGGCTGGCCGGTTATGGGTGGGACAGCCTGACCTGTATCGGGCATCTGCATTCGATGGAAGATACTACTTTTGCACCGCTGGTTGATTTCTATTTTACTGACCTTACACCGGGTTCGACCGGACCGGGTTATTATGTCTCCAGCCCGCATATCGGGCCGGATGACCCGGGCGGGCTGGTGCCGGCCGGGCCCTGGCGCAGAACCGGGCTTCTGAATCTGTGGGGCAACCCCCAGGAAGCTTTGCCTGAATACGACTCGCTGCTCTACACAGACCTGGCCGATGTGAGTGTGCTGGAGTCATATGTTGCGGTGTATACGGCTGAGGGCCATTATGCTTTGCTCAGAACTTTTGGCCCGAATCCGGACAGTGCCACGATTCCGGTGGTTTCCTGGTTTCAGAAGATACGTGGATTGCGTTTAATCCGCCACGGGGACATCGGGCGGTGAAGAATTTTGAGGCGCCCTGTCAATAGCCTCCTAATCTGTGCATCTCAGCCTCTCCTCTCAATCAAAGACAGGGCGCCTCTTTCTTTTGCTGGTAGTCGGGTTTCTGGGATGCACCTGGTATGAGGGCGGCTCCGGGCAAACGAACCACAAACCCCTGACTCCTACGCTGTCAGGTCCGGATACAACACACATTGGAGTGCAGGAGTGCTATGAGGTTACGGTCGGTGACCCGGACGGGAACCGGCTCAGGGTTTTCACGGCCTGGGGAGACGGGGACACCACCGAGTACGGGGCTTTTGTGGGTTCGGGTGCAACAGCCCTTTTTGAACATGCCTTTTTGCGGCCCGGGGTCTTCGGGGTGCGGGCACGGTGCCATGACGACGTCTATCCTGATGAGCCGCTTTTCTCAGACTGGTCAACTCCTCACGATGTGGTGGTGCTGGAATAGGTGAGATTCGGCTTTCACATTTCGATTGCTGGTGGCTTTGCCCGGGTATGCGGACGGGCCAGGGAAGTCGGGTGCCAGACCATGCAGTTTTTCACCCGGAGCCCGCGCGGATGGAAATCCACACCACTTGATAAAGACGATGTTGAGCGGTTCCGGGCGGACTTGAAGGTCTCTGGAATCTCGCCGGTTTTTGTCCATGCGTCCTATCTGGTCAATCTGGCTACAGCAGACCGGACCCTGGCAGACCGTTCAGTTGATTCAGTCGTCACTGACATGGAGCGGTGCCGCTGCCTGGGAGTGAATTACCTTATCGTTCATGTCGGGAGGGCCGTTGCGGCATCACAAGCCGAAGCCCTGGTCCGGGTCGCCGGTAATATCAATCGGGTTCTCAAGCAGGCACCGGATACGGTCGTGCTGCTGCTTGAGAACACTGCGGGCATGGGTTCGGAAGTCGGCTATTGTTTTGAGCATATCAGAGACATCATCGAGCAGATTGGCAAAAAGGACCGGGTCGGGGTTGTGCTCGATACTGCGCACCTGTTTGAGGCCGGGCATGAATTGAGGACAAAACAGGGTCTGGATGACACTTTGCGGTGTTTCGATGCGACTGTCGGGCTGGGCCGTTTGCATCTGCTGCATTTGAACGACTCAAAGACCGATTTCGGTTCCAGGGTGGACCGGCACTGGCATATCGGCAAAGGGAAAATCGGGCTTGAGGGTTTCCAAGGGATTGTCAACCATCCGTTGCTGCGCCATCTGCCCGGAATCATGGAAACCCCACGCAAGAGCCTTGAGGATGACTTGAGGAATCTGAAAACCATTAAGGGGCTGGTGAATTGAAGATAAGATTCTGGGGCGGAGCTAGAACCGTTACCGGTTCCAAGCATCTGTTGACGTCGGGTAAGCAGAATCTGCTGCTGGAATGCGGGCTTTTCCAGGGGCATCGGGATGAGGCTGAATACACCAACCGCCATTTTCCGTTCAAGGCGCGCGAGCTCGACTTCTGCGTAATCAGCCATGCCCATATCGACCATGTCGGCAATGTCCCGAATCTGGTCAAGCACGGATTTAGCGGGCCGGTGGTGATGACCAAGGGCTCGGTCGCGCTTGCCAGGCTGCTGCTGATGGATTCGGCCCATATCCAGGTGTCGGATGTCAAGTACGTGAACAAGAAACGGCGTAAGCGGGGTGAGTCACCCAAGAAGCCGATTTATAACATCGGTGACGCCAGAGAGTCGCTGCGCCGCATTGAGGGAGTGCATTATGCCAGGCGCAAGAACCTGGGTAATTTCAAGGTGATTTTGCACGATGCCGGGCATATCCTCGGGTCGGCTCTGGTTGACATCGAAGTCGAGGGCAAGCGGATTCTGTTCACCGGTGATTTGGGCCGGCGCAAGATGCCGATAATCCGTGACCCGGTACAGGCTGCCGAAGCCGACTTCCTGATAATGGAGGCTACGTATGGAAACCGGCTGCACGGTGACTACGAGAACATGGCCGAGCGGCTGGCCGGGATTGTCAACCGGGTTTATGAGCGTGGCGGCCGGATAATCATTCCCGCGTTTGCGGTCGAGCGGTCCCAGGAGATTATTTACACTCTGAACCAGTTGCGCCAGACCGGCCGTCTCCCTGATATCCCGGTGTTTGTTGACAGCCCGCTGGCCACCAAGGTGACCGATGTGTTCCGCAACTATCCCCAGTATTACGATGAAGAAGCGATGAAGATGCTCAACGGCCATAACCGGCCCTTCGACTTCCCGGGGTTGCGATACACCGACAGTGTTGAAGAGTCCAAGGCTCTGAACCGGCACGATGAGCCCTGCATTATCATTTCGGCGTCAGGCATGTGCGAAGCAGGCCGGGTGCTCCATCACCTGAAGCATGTGGTCGAGGATGAGCGCAATCTCATTCTGCTTGTTTCGTTCCAGGCCCGACATACCCTGGGCCGGAGGATTGCCGAGCGCCGGCCCAGAGTGAGGATTTACGGTGAGGAGTATGACCTCCAGGCCGAGGTTGAGGTGATGGATGAGTTCAGCGCACATGCTGACCAGAAAGGACTGCTGCATTATGTCAGCCAGATGAATCTGCCCAGGCTGAAAAAGGTATTTCTGGTTCATTCTGAGCTGGAGGCGGCCCAGGCTCTGGTTCAGCCGCTTCTGGACCTGGGGGTCAGAGAGGTGTTCATTCCTGAGAAAGGGGATGAGTTTGAGCTTTAGGAGAGAGGAATGAAGGCAGAAGTCAGAATGCAGAGTGCAGAAGTCAGAACCGCGGACCCCGCTGTCATTGCGAAGGAGCGAAGCGACTGCGGCAATCTCACCCTCGAACCCTGGAACCCTCGAACCCTGGAACCCTTTCCTTGAACACAAAGGCACGAAGAACACGAAGAACTAACCACAGATAAACACAGATGAACACAGAGAGATTAACCGCCAAGAACGCCAAGAGGAAGACTTGACACAAAGGCACAAAGAGCACGAAGGTTCCGGTTTTGGAGTGCGGCAGCATGCTGCCGCTTTGTCTGCCGGAAGCGCACTTCCGGTCCTAAAAACGGGAGCGTCACCCTGCTCTGCTTCGAGCAGGTGCCAGTCCTCTGGCTCACGACTGGAAGGAGTCGAAGGGTCTCTCAGAGGAGATCCCTCCGCTCCGGCGCTATGCACCTCCGGTCGGAATGACAGAGTCCGCAATTTATGCCTGTGTCTGCTGGTGTTGATTTGTGGTTGTGAGTGGCTGTTTGGGCCGGACCAGACCGCGCCGAACTGCGTTGTCACCAGTCCGGCCGATTCCTCGATTGTCAGCGGGCTGGTTGATTTCCGGGCCGAAGCATCGGACAGCAACGGTGTGACCCATGTGGAATTCTATGTTGACGAGGCGCTTGTCGGGTTTGATTCGACAGCGGCTTTCCAGGTAGAATGGGACACAAGAAGCCTGGTGGACCGGACCTGGCACCGGCTTTGCTGCATCGCGTATGACCCGGCCGGGAACAAGGGTTACAGTGATACGGTCAATGCTCAGGTGGTCCATGGCCAGCAGCAGGACATCTTCCACGGCAAGTTCGACCTGGGGACCGGGTACTACTGGCCAATAGGATTCTCGGCTGAACAGGACGATACTTTAAGCGGGGAGTTCAGAGTCGTCGGGCCGGGTGTTCTCAGTAAGTTCATCTGGCTGGATAAGGCGAACTATCAGGAGTTTCAGGCGAGCCAGCCCTATGTACCGCTTCTCCAAGTGGAGAACAAGACCGAGCTGTCGGTGCGCGAAGGCGTCCCGACAACCGATTCCTTTTATCTTGTCTTTGTCAATCTCAGCGGGTCAGACATAACCTGCTGGGCCCGTTTTACCTTGGAGTGAACGATGAGGCATTTGGACCAATCTGTGTTTATCTGTGTTAATCTGTGGTTGTGCATATGATGTATCTGTTTTTCCTGATTGCGCTCTGGCCCAGACCTGACCTGGAGCCGGTCCGAAAAGCTGATATGGCCAGGGTGTTGAAGATTGAAGCGGAACAGCAAAATGCCGAATGCCGAATGCCGAATGCCGAATGTCTGCAGGTCGACACTCTCCCGATGGATATTGTTCCGGGCCGGTTT
>JAUWNN010000162.1 GCA_030612625.1 Caldifarciminota bacterium | reverse complement strand
TATGAAAAAGAACCTGACTTGACCGACAGCCTCTGGATGCGGAGACTGACTACTATCGTGCGGGAAGACTATGACCCGGACGATACCATCTACTGGAACGATGTCCGGCGTGCCGCCATCCTGGCCGGCCAAGCCGGATTTGTTCACTGCGACTCATTCTCAAGAGCAAGGGGCCACAACACCTCTAATGTCATCACTTCGGTCAACTCCGGAACCGGATTCATTCTCTTTCGCGGCTGCGCTACAAACAACTGGTATTATCCATTCAATGTCAACCCGGCCCAAACCAACAACGGCAGGCGTCTTCCTGTTATTCTTTCGATAACCTGCGAAACCATGGCCCTTGACCCTTATGACTCAATGGTCGGCAGCGCCTGGGTCAAAACCGGCACAACGAGTAACCCGCGTGGAGCGGTCGCATTCTTCGGCAACACCCACTCAGGAACCAACATTGCCCACCTTCGAAGCGCAGCCACCCGTGGCTTTTTGACCGGCCTGTTCACCGAAGAGAAGTTCCAACTGGGAAATGTCATACTGCGTGCAAAACAGCAGCTCTATCAGGAATTCCCCCGATACTCGAGCGATTATCGCGGCTTTAGTCTGTTTGGGGACCCGGAACTGAAAGTCTGGACCGCCACGCCGAGGATGCTTACTGTCCTTCATCCGGCCGAAATACTGCCCGAGCCCCGGGAGCTGGAAATCACTGTCCTGCATGATGGTCACCCGATTCCCAACGCGCTGGTCTGCGCTTCAATGAAACCGGATGTCTATACTTACGACTACACCGATACTTCAGGCGTGGTCAGCCTGAGTGTCAACCCTAGCGACACCGGGCTCATGCGGCTGGTGGTCACCGGCAGGAACTGTCATCCATACGATGCTTTGATACACGTCACGACCCAGATAGGAATCGAGGAACAGAATCCTCAGCCATTCTATGGCGGCACGTTGTGCCTTGAGGCTTTCCCAGCCCCATTCTCGCAGGCAACCCGCTTGCGCTGGTCAATACCTGCAAGACCTGACTGGAAACTGGCCATCTGCGACGCTGCCGGTCAGACAGTAAGGACTTTCCGCAACCTCGGAAACAACCGGTCGGTTGTCTGGAACGGACGTAACCGGAATGGTCAGAAGGTCTGCGCCGGGGTCTATTTCTGCACCATCTTAAATGGGCAGGAGAAAACGCTGGCTCGGGCAAAAGTCCTGAAACTCGACTAGCCGCCCTCGCCCTCACTCATCCCTGTTCACTTCCTTACAAGACTGACTGTTACCAGGTCCTTAATCGCTGCATATCGCTTAGGCCCTATCCCTGAGACATTCCGCAACTGGCTAACGGTCTTGAACCCTCCATGCCGGTCCCGATAGTCGATTATCCGCTGAGCCAGAACCGGGCCGATTCCAGGCAGCGCCTCCAGTTCATACTTCTTGGCCTGGTTCAAGTCCAACAGCCTTTCCTCCACTTGCGTCGTGTCAACCACGTTCTCAATTACTATCGGCGAACTGGCGGTCCGGCGTATCAGGTTCCACTTCTTGAGAAGAGCCAGCCCGGTACCAACAAGAAACGCGACCGTCAGCACAACCAGAACCACTTTTTCTCTGGAATTCATCAAAACCTGAACAGAACCCAGAGGTCCAGGTCGGTCGTCTTGGTGGCAGTGCCTGTAAGCCCCTTGGTGTAGCTGTATCCGAAGTTCAGACCCGATTCAATAGTGCGGGAGAAGCTGTATGACGCGGCAAGCCGGGTTGACGCCGAATTGTCATATTGCTGGGGCACCGGCTCCCCGGGAATGCCTCCGGTCCACGGTGGGCGGGAACGTCTGGGCTGCGCATAGCGCAGTGACCAGGACAGACGCAGGTCCGAAGAGAAACGCAATCTCTTCAGAAACGGCAGCTTGAGCCCCTTGGGAGCGGAAAAAGAGTAGGAAAGCGACAAGTCACCCCCACGGCTCCCAGAATTCGCCACGCTTCTGTTCTCCCCGGTTTCGCTGAGGTAGTTTATTGCGGCTGATGAAGAGTAATTGGCCGACAGTGTGGTGGAGATTCGCTTCTTCCAGGTGGTCTGCCAGGAAACAAGCGGGTTGAACTCATTGGCGCGCGACTCAACCTTGCCGTACATCGCCAGGGTGTCGCCGAACAGTTCTCCGCTCAAGTCATACCTGCGGCGGTATTTCCCGGACAGCTTGGAATCGGTCGCCAGTTTCTTGAAAAGGTTGTGCACATTCCCGAGAGAGTAGTTCAGGTCCGGCCAACTGACGCTCCGGTCGACCACCGTTGTGAAAATATTGATTTCCCTCCCCTGGGACCAATCGTATCCGACTCCCATACTGAAATCCTTGATTCGCGCCCCTGAAGAAATGCTCATCGAGTGCCCCTGCTCGCGGTTGGTGCTGCTCGGCGGATTCAGGGTGTCAAACGCAAAGCCGTCCGTAAAACCCAGACGGTAAAGCCAGGGCGCCCGGTCAAAAACCTTGATAAGGTCGCTGCCGCGGAATACCGAGTAGTCAAAGTCCAAAGGGTCCAGGACCTGTGCAAGGGCCGCGGCTCCCTTACGCAGCCCGTCAAGGGGATTAGGAGTTCCTTTGGTGGTATCGGCCTGTCCGGACCGCTCAGGCCCCAGTCGCTCCAGTAACTCGGGCAAGTCCACTGCCAGCCCCAGGTCAAGGTCGCCCGCGTTCTCCATGTTCCGGAAATCCGCGTAGGCGCTGTCAACCTTGGGGCGCTCGTCTGAGTAGTCGCCGTCAAAGTCCACTGAGGGACTCAGGAAATCGCCGATTTCTCCAAGCTCCGGTGAGAAGGACGCGCTGAAGTTCTCGTCATGTGCCGCCTCGCTGCCGGTTCTCAGGAACCAGAGCGTATCCGGATTGGAAACTATCAGGTCCCGTTCCGACCCGATTCCGTATTCGAAACTCAAGTCCTCAATCGGCGAATAGTCCACGTCAAAACTTGAACCCATGCCGTGGCTTCTCAAAGTGTCAACACGAAGACTGTCTCCTGGGGACTGCCGGGTTCCGCGCAGATCCGCCCTCTTGCCTTCCGACACCCCGAATCTGATGCCCTGGGGAAACAGATACAACTCGGTGTCTTCGCCCAACCGAACATTAATATCAGGGCTCACCCCGTACGACCATTGAACCGCCCGGCTCCAACTCGAATCATGGTTCAATGCGGTATGACGGACTGCTCTCCGCTGCCGCCAGGAAATTCCCATTCCCTCCAAGGTGTGGTTTAGAAGACGGTTCCCGGACCGCTTCTTGTGGATGTTGTTCAGTGAAATGTCCTCACTGCGCCCTGTAGCCATCTCGGATGCTCCCTGGGGCCGGCTCAACTCCAGGTCAGGATAGGCAGAAGAGAACTTGGGAATGTCCGACTGGCGGGATATCGCATAAGTCAAAGGGACCGACAAACCCCAGCCATGGGGCAACAAACGGTCAAGATTGGCTCTGATGTCTGCTCCCAGATTGGTCCCGAAACCACCGGCTTTGACTCCCCGGCCTTCGCTGAACCTCCGGAAATTGGGGTCAGAATACGAGAAAGACACCCCCATGCTCACAATGTCGGAGAGTCCGGCATTTGCCCGAACCTGAAACCCGTAACCCGGGTTCTTGCACGGACCGGCCAAGCGCATATCATCAAACCAGATTCCTCCGCTCACCCGACCAGAACCGCGGTTCTCTATTCCCAGAGCGGTATACCGTATGTCTGCAAGAGAAGGATACCCCTTCACCCGGTGCGGCCCTTCTTTCCACATGCTGTCAGGATTCCCGAACGTATCCCGCATCGCCTTCAGATGAGGAAAAGAATCAAGTTGGATTGCGAATTCGTACCACTTCCCGTCCCGGCCCGGAATCAATTGCCCGTCGGTGACCGGTGCGCCGAATTCATAGTAATTGAGCGAATCGGTTCCAATACGGACCAGAAACTCAAGTCCGTTCAGGTCATCATGAACATAAACCCGCAGCTCGCGATACTCCCGATAGTCGTCCCGCTCGGCCGAAACCTTGGCCACAACTGCGCGACCAGAGCTCCGAAAGCTCCGATACCCGAAAAGCAGTGAAGCTTCCTGCTCGACGTGACCGGACACATCCCTCTTCGGCTCAAAAGGCGGAACATAGCTCGTATCGGTCTTCTTGGATATTTGAGCCACCCACACTTCTTCGCTCGTATCCGGAGGCGCGGGACCAATCTCGGGCAACAGCTCGCTGGTTGTATCCGAAGTAGGTGGCTCCGGTTCTTCGATGTTCTCAATTCTGGGGTCGCGCCATTTGCTGCCTACGAACTCAATCGAATAGAAGTCAATAGTGTCACTAGCGTCGAATCCGTCAAACCAGACCCGAACCAGCCTTATGTCTTCCCATTTCGGCATACCGACCGTCTTGAACGAATTCGTATCGTGCAG
Organism: Caldifarciminota bacterium; assembly: GCA_030612625.1. Lineage (GTDB taxonomy): Bacteria > Hydrothermota > Tepidihabitantia > Tepidihabitantales > Tepidihabitantaceae > UBA3079. The sequence goes on along the minus strand of JAUWNN010000162.1, from coordinate 2,885 downwards.
AGTAACGCGGTAAAGCTGCCAGTCATTGTGCAGTGAACTCATGTACCGTTCATCACCAAGTGGAATCTCGCACTCGAAGTAGTGGTTGTAGCGCGAGAAGCCGCTCCGGTCCAGGTCTTCGGAATCCAGCCGCCGGTTGTTCTCCGTGCCGGCCGGATTGCCTGTGACATCGTAGTCATCGTTGCCGTCATCCTGGGATTGGGGGTCCCAGAGAGAGTCTACACCGAACACGGTGTCAAGCCCGGTATCCTCCAGCCCCTCATCCAGAATTCCGTTGCCGTTCCGGTCCTCAGTGTCGAGCCTGCCGTTAAGCCCGACAATCTCGCCGGCCCGGTTGCGCCGGGGCGCATCCTCGTCAATGCTCATTCCCACTGAGATATGCATGTTGCCTTTTCCACGCCGCGACTTCAGGATTATCTGCAAGTTCTCGATGTCCTTCAGATTCATGCCGAACCGGGAAGGGCTGGTCATCATTCCTGCCCACGACTCAGGGTCAGCCGGATCGGGCGCAAACACCACCCTCAGAAAATCCTGGGTTTCTTTTCCTTCATCACCGAGCGAAGGTCCGAACACACTGTCCTTGCGCACCCGTTCAACAGGAGTCGACCAGTACAGCGGCTCGTCGGCAAAGTGACTTGAGTCCTTTCCCACCGGCACCGAAGCATGATACCAGAGGATAGCGTTGTTGCTCACGTCCCGGGTAATCGTGGTTCCCTCGAAATCATCCAGGTACGCCAGTCCCCGGGAATTGGGGTCAGGAAACGAAATCGCCCCCTCCATTGAGGCTGAAAAGGTTGACGGAGCCTGAGCCCGAAGTAGCGGCAGCCGGTCCAGAAAAGCGCTCACTTCACTGGAACTGATATTGTAGGAAGCATCGGCCTCGGCAATCATCCGCCGGAACGGCTCCGAACCCAGCACCGGTTTGTCCTCAGGTATTCCTTCGGTCCGGTAGAAAACACTCGTACCCACCCTGCCGTTCTGGGCAAGCTTCCACTCTGCCCTTGTGCCTACGAGCGACTTCTGGGAGAGTGAGAACCAGGGCCGATACTCAAAGGTAACCCGGATATCCGCATCAGGAGGCAAAGGCCGCAGGAAAGACAGCATCCCGGTCGCATAATTTATCTCATAGTCGGTCCCCTTGGTCCACAACTGGTTGTCTACATGAACCTTTTCTGACCCCTCCATGATATCAGGTTGTCCGAGATAGTAGGATTCTGTGGCACTGGAGAATTCAACTACCATGTAGTATCTGCGCCCCTCATCCGGCTCAAGCGGGTCTTTGCGGTAGATGACCGAATCTCGAACTGACAATCCCACAGAAGCGAACGGCTTGGCACCCGGGAATCGAATCAGCCCGGTCTTGGAATCGAATTGCGGATATTCCAGCATTCCGTCGCCATTAGGGTCAAGCCCGAGGATTTCCGTGAACTTCCTGCCATTGTTCGGTCCACTGGTTTCATATTCGGTGTCTTGCGGTCCTGTGGTATCCCGATACAGTCTTATGGAATTCAACTGCACTTCGGTCTGGGGCAGGGCATAGACATTTCTCAGCATGTAGTCCCAGGTCAGCGAAAGCGAATCAGGCATTCCAGGTTTCAGAAGCTTCAGCACAAGCGAGTCATTCTGCATCTGTCCGCCGAGCGTATCCGTATCCGTGAAAACCACCATCCCCACGACATCCTGCTGGTCCAGGCTCCTGGAAAACTCAATCACATTTCCGGGATGCAGCACATAGTCGCTGCCCAGAGACTTCAGGTCAAAGTCTCCGGCGTCCCGGTCCCAACTCCAGTGAACCGGAATCGAATCCGGAGTATCCGGATAAACAGTGGCAATCGCTTTAAGAGAAGCCGAGTTATTTCCGGGGTTCTTGTCGTCCACATACACCCGGAGGTTCAATAGCTTGCTTGGAGCGTCCACATAGTAGAACCGCTGCCGGACACAGCGGCAAGCGTAGATGGTATCGATGCTCACCTGGCGCTTGCCGGTAAAGCTCTGGGTCTGGCCCTGGGACTGTTCCTGCGAAGCAATCGCATAGATGTCCACCCCGGCAAGCTTTCCCTGGGCTGAAACCCCAAACAGACCCTTGTGCGCGGGCAGGTCTCCGGTATAGGCCGTACCAGGAATCGTCAGCCGGGTGTCCCCCAGTTCGACTGACTTAAGAACGTCGTCCTCAGTGCCGGAATACGTCAGCTTGATTTTGTTCTGTCCTTCCCGCCGCTCAGAATCGTGGTCGATGCTCACCTTGGTCCGCTCGCCGACCGTGCCGTCGAGCCTGACCGCGAGCTGCTGCTCCATCTTAAGCTCGGGCAGCAGTCGCTGGCTTCCAGGGGTTCTGGCAACACCTTCAACCGTTGTCTGCCGTCCGCCCAGAGTTATCCGGTCATGCCCGGATATGTCTATCCGGCTCCCTTCGCCGAAGACCGGCAGTTTGGGCAGCTCAATGTCAGGAATCAGACCGGCGGCGTCGAACGAAAGCTCCTTCTGTTCCCGAGTGCGGTCAGCTTCCTTCTTCCAGTTCTCGACAATTGACTCCTTAAGCTGGTAGCCAAGGTAATCCTCAAGCGATATGACCCGCTCCACCCCCAGGTAGAAGTCGCCCCGCCAGCGCTCCAGGAAAACCAGGCCCAGGTCATAATCCACCCTGGGCTTAATCTGGAATGACTCGGTCAGGGAATATGCCCAGATAAGGGAAACCAACCCCAAGACCAGAACCGCCGTCCTCAGTACGAATGACGAATTCCTCACCTCTGGCACTCCTGATTCGTCATTCGTGCTTTCTTCGTGCCCTATGCGCCTTTGGGTGCAAGGAACGGGTTTAGCCGTCGGACGGCACCTGCGAGGACGCAGAGCCAGGGTTCGAGGGTGAGATTGCCGCAGTCGCTTCG
>JAUWNN010000207.1 GCA_030612625.1 Caldifarciminota bacterium | reverse complement strand
ATCTTTCATGAGCAGGTGATGCGGAATCCCGATGTCGGCAACCCGGAGCAGGCCCACGCATTCCCGGCCCGGATAAAGCACCAGACCGTACTTGGGCAGACCCATTGTCACTGTCAGGTCGGCGTGGACCGCGGGTTCAAGCTTTTCGCCGGTGTCGGCATCTACTCCGGACGGGATGTCAATACTGGTCACAAAGCATTCTGACTGGTTGATGAGCCTGATTGCTTCGGCGTACAGGCCTTCCGGAGCAGCCGAGAGCCCGGTCCCGAATATGGCATCAACAATCAATTCACTTTCCCGGAGTGGGCCGGACAGTTGCTCAGGGCTTGAAATCTCGTGAATATCAATACCGGCATTGAGCAGGACCTGGGCGTTGGTTCTGGCATCACCTTTGAGGTCTGCGACTTTGCCCAGGAGCAGGCAGACCGGTTCGGCACCACGGTTTCCCAGGTGCCGGCAGACCACAAATCCATCGCCGCCGTTGTTGCCTTTGCCACAGACCACTGCCACAGACCTGTTTCGGACTGTCTCGACTTCGGATTCGAGCTGGTCAACTACGGCCCGGCCGGCGTTCTCCATCAGCACTGTTCCCGGGATGGCCCATTCATCCATAGCGAGCCGGTCCAGCTCCTTCATTTGCTGCGCAGTGACTAATCGCTGCATGGGATTAAAGGAATTATAGATGGTGGTATCCTGGTGTCAATGTAGCCGACCAATCCGCCGATTATGGAGTGCAACGACTGCGTCGTTGCCGCAATGTCGCAGACATTGCACTCCAAAACAGGACCGGCCAGAATCGCTTGACATAAACCGGCCTTTGTTTAGATTCTCGTTGTGAGCGGCCGTTTCTGTTGTCAGAAAGAGGTGAAGTAATGGAGCTTTCAGGTAAAGTGAAGTGGTTCGACAGTAAGAAGGGGTATGGGTTCGTCGAAACGAAGGACCAGGGTGGTGACGTATTCGTCCATTTCAGCGACATTGCGGGCGAAGGTCATCAGGTTCTCGAGCCCGGGGACAAGGTGAGTTTCGAGGTCGGCGAAACACCCTACGGCAGAAGAGCGCTCAGGGGGCGCAAGGCAGAGTAGTTTCCCCGGATTCCGGGATTAACCACCAAGACACAAAGAGCACGAAGAAGACGGAATGAACCGCAGATAAACACAGATGGCGGAAGTCAGAAGGCAAAGTGCGGAATGCACAGTGCAAATATCCAAATGCAGAGCCGGGACAGGTTACTTTTGCCTTGTTCTGTGTGTCCCTTCGACTCCGCTCAGGGCAAGCTTTGTGGTTCAGGGTCTGCACCGGTGAATTCGGTTGACACTCGTACCCTCTGAACTAATCTTAGTAGATGCCTCGAGTTTTCCTGGGTCTTGGTGCCAATCTTGGAGACCGGCTGGCGAGTCTGGAGCGGGCGGTTGCCTGCCTGGTCCGGTTCGGCCCGGTCCGAAGGTCGAGTTGGTATGAGACCGAACCGGTCGGGCTGCCCGGAGAGCCCTCATTTCTCAACGGCGTGGTGAGTCTGGAGACGAATGAACAGCCGCTTGCACTTCTTGACAGCATCCTTGAGATTGAACGCGAACTCGGACGGGACCAGGAAAACAGACAGGGTTCGAGGACGATGGATATTGATATGTTGCTATACGGACAGCGGGTGATTGATACCCCAAGGCTTGCGGTTCCGCATCCCCGTATGCATCAGCGGGCTTTTGTGCTGGTGCCTTTGTCTGAGCTGGCACCAGAGGTGGTTCACCCTGTACTCGGCCGGACCATCCGGGAGCTGGCGCAGGATGTGGAGACGAACGGAATAAGGACTTATTCCCTGTCATGAGATACATCGCTGTTGAAGGTGCAATCGGCGCAGGCAAGACCGCGCTTGCCGAGCGGCTTGCCGAACGCCTGGGTGGCCGGCTGGTCCTGGAAGAAGTCGAGGAGAATCCTTTTCTTGACCGTTTCTACCAGGACATCAGCGGGTATGCGTTCCAGACCCAGCTCTTCTTTCTACTTTCCCGGCACCGGCAGCAGCAGGATTTAAAGCAGCCGGAGTTATTCGACGAGACTATTGTCAGTGATTACATGTTTGAGAAGGACCGGGTTTTTGCCAGCCTGAACCTGAGTGAGCACGAGTTGAACCTCTATGAGCGGATTTACAGTTTGCTGGTCAGAGACGTTACCCGGCCGGACCTGGTGGTTTATCTTCAGGCCCGAACCGAAGTGCTGTTGAGCAGGATTAGGCGACGGGGAAGGCCGTTTGAGGCTTTGCTTGAGCGGGAGTATCTTGACGGGCTGGCAGATGCATACAACCATTTCTTCATGCACTATGACGTCTCACCGGTGCTGATTGTAAACACAGAGCGGCTGAACTTTGTGGCCAATCGCGAGGATTTCGAGGACTTGTTCAAAGCGATTCAGACTACAACGTCCGGTCGGAGATTCTATTCACCTCGGGGAAAGGGACGCTAGCAATGTCGCAAACCTCAGGCATAACCAAAGTGACGACTCTGCGGCTCGGGAAGATGAAGAAGCGCGGGGAGCGGATTGTGGCGCTTACTGCGTATGACTATCCCAGTGCTTTGATTCTGGACCAGGTCGGGGTTGACTTGATTCTGGTCGGTGATTCGGCAGCCAATGTTGTCTACGGCAGGGACACCACGCTGACCATCGGTATGGAGGAGATGCTCTATCATACCAGGGCCGTAGCTGCCGGTGTGAAACGGGCTCTGGTTGTCGGGGACATGCCTTTTCTTTCTTTTCAGGTTTCGGTGAGTGAGGCGGTGGCCAATGCAGGTCGATTCTTGAAGGCCGGGGCCGAGGCGGTGAAGCTTGAAGGGGCCGGGCCGGTGAAGGAAGCAATCAGCCGGCTGGTCGAGCTGGGCATCCCGGTTATGGGACATCTGGGCTTGACTCCGCAGTCGGTGCATAAGTTCGGCGGATACAGGCTTCAGGCGCGCACCGCGCCGGAGCAGGACAAGCTCCTGGCAGACGCCAAACTGCTGGAGGATGCGGGCTGCTTTTCGCTGGTGCTGGAGAAAGTGCCGGTCGGGATAGCGGCCCAGGTCACCCGGGAACTGAAGATACCGGTCATCGGGATTGGTGCCGGGCCGGATTGCGACGGCCAGATTCTGGTGCTCCATGACATGCTCGGGGTGTTCGACACTCCGCCTTTCAAGTTCGTGAAGCGGTATGCTGAACTGGGCGGAGTGGTTCGCCGCGCGGTCGCTGAGTATTGCAAAGAAGTCCGGTCCGGTGAGTTCCCGGACCAGGACCACAGTTTCCGCATCGATGCGGGTCATTAGAGCCGTTGCCGCGATGCAGCGGCTGGCCGACCGGCTTCGCAGCGGGGGCCGGCTCGGTTTTGTCCCGACTATGGGACATCTGCACGAAGGCCATCTGTCCCTGGTTCGAATCTGCCGCAAGCACAGCGACTTCGTGGTGGTTTCTATCTTTGTGAATCCCACCCAGTTCGGGCCTGATGAGGACCTCAGGCAATATCCCAGGGATTTTGGCCGGGACCGCGGGTTGCTTGACCGCGAAGGTACGGATGTGATTTTCTATCCGAGTGCTGAGGCGATGTATCCGGCCGGGTTTGCCACTTACGTGAGGGTGGAAGAGCTGACACAGGGTCTGTGCGGCAGGTTCAGGCCGGTGCATTTCCAGGGGGTGACGACCGTGGTGGCCAAGCTTTTCAACATTGTCAGGCCTGACCTGGCGGTTTTCGGGCAGAAGGATGCGCAGCAGGCTTTTGTGATTCGGCGGATGGCAAGAGACTTGGACTTCGGGACAAAGATTATCATAGCACCGACAATTCGGGAGCCGGATGGACTGGCTATGAGCTCACGCAATTGCTACCTGACCCGGGCTCAGAGGATGCAAGCGCCGGTGTTGTACCGGTCCCTGAAACTCGGCCGCCGGCTCGTCCAGGAAGGCGAGCAGAATCCGGCTACAGTCAAGCGGCGCATGCGGCAGGTGATAAAGAAGGAGTCCGGAGCCAGGATGCAGTATATCGAGATTGTTGACACTGAGGAACTGAAACCGGTGAAGAGAATCAAGGGCCGCGTGCTCATCGCGCTTGCGGCCTTTCTTGGCCGGACCCGGCTGATTGACAACATCATTGTCCGGCTGAGAAATAACCGCCAAGAGCGCCAGGGCCGCCAAGAGAGAAAAACCACAGATAAACACAGATGAAAGCAAGAGTCAAAGTGCAAGAGGCAAACCGCAGACCTCAACACAAAGGCACAAAGACACGAAGAGAACCCTTTTGTCATTCTGAGGCGAAGCCGAAGAATCTCAACACAAAGACACGAAGAACACGAAGAGGCGAAGTCAGAATGCAAAGTACAAGAGGCAAAATGGCGGAAGATTGCTTCGGGCTTTGCCCTCGCAATGACATGGGGGTGAGTAGCCGCAGTGACACGGGGTGGGTAGCCGCAATGTCTTTCCTTTCCGTCATTGCGAAGGAGCGAAGCGACTGCGGCAATCTTCCGCTGTCCTTCATTCGACACTCGCCATTGAGCTAACCGCCAGGGACGCTGAAGACGCTCTGTCAGTTGTCAGGGCTTGGCTTCTTCTGCAAAGGTTTGATGAGAAACAGTCCCAGAACCCCGAGCATCACAAGCAGGAGTCCGACGGCCGGCAGCACTGTGCGGTAGGAGGTCAAATCCCCCAAAGCCCCGATGAACAGGGCTGAAAGGATGAAAGTGGCATTGGTGATGAATTCCCGGGTTGAGAATACCCGGGCCCTGATGTCCGGTGCGACCTGTTCCTGGAGGATGGTGTTCTGGACTACCCCGAGCCAGGAAAAGGAGACGCCCGCGGCCAGGGCGGTGACAACCAGAAACGGTATTGAGATGTGGAACCACCCGACCATGAAGAGTAGACCGAAGAGTATGATGGTCCCGACCACGACCAGAGGCCGGTTGATGTCCTGGCGCACAAGCCCCATGCTGGCTGCTCCGGCTATCATGCCGAGCGCCAGTATTCCGGCAAACACACCGACTCCGGCAGTCCCGAGCCCGAGCACCTGCTGAACCATGAAAATCAGCAATGTGTACGATACGGCCGAGATGAAAGTGGAGACAACGATTGAGCCCATCACGAAGCCTACCAGCCGGTCCTTGCCGACCAGGCGGAATACATCACCCAGCTCCTTGAAGAACCGGGTGAACGCCCTGGCAACTGTGCCGGTGAGCGGGGTCTGGTCAGGCGCAGCCGAGGATTGGCGTGTGACAATGGTCAGGGCCAGGAGGCCGGCGGTCAGGTGAGTGGCCGAGTTAATGACAAGGCCGAGGTTCCAGCCAACCCAGCGAATCAGGAATCCACCGACAATCATACCCAGGACCGTAGCGACCCTGGCAAACATGAGGCTTACCGAATTGGCGAGCAGAATCCTTTTCGGGCCGACAAGCGTTGGAAGCAGGGCCGGACTGGCGGTGTTGTTGAATATGTCCAGGCCGAAGAAGAGGAAGAGTGCAACCCAGAACGGGGTGAAGCTGTGGGTCAGGACAATCAGCAGCGGGGTGGCCA
>JAUWNN010000037.1 GCA_030612625.1 Caldifarciminota bacterium | reverse complement strand
ACCCCCACGCCGCCGGCGACCCCCTCTCGACCCCCCCCGCCGGGGGGGCCGGCGTGAGTTATGGGCGCTCCGTCCAGCAGACTCAGGACGGGGGCTACGTCATAGCGGGATCTACCACTTCTTTCGGGAACGGTTGCCAGGTCTACCTGATCAAGACGGATTCCAGCGGGGGGAGCACCGGGGTGGAGGAAACGGCAAGGACTCGTCTGCCCGGGACGTCCGGCTTGCTGCGGAACTCGCCGAACCCTTTTGCTTCGTTCACAGCGGTAACCTATCAGGTTCCAACCCGGACCAGAGTCAGACTCAAGGTATACGATGCATCCGGGCAGGTAGTCGCTACTCTTGCCGACGGTATCCACAAGCCCGGGTCCTACAAGGCTGTCTGGGACGGGCGGAACGGCTCCGGCACGCCGGTTGCGTCCGGGGTGTACTTCTGCAGCCTGAAAGCCGGCACGTCCATGTTCACCCGGAAAATACTGCTTTCGAAGTAACAGAGACGAAATGGAGGAGATATGAGATGGCGATTCTCGGTTCCGGTGATTGCCCTGTTGGTCTGCCTGACGGCTGTAGAGGCCGCGGACATGGAAATGGGGTATGACGACCTGATTCAGGACGGCTCGGTTTCGCTCAGTGCCGGAACCAAACACTTCGTGCGGTTTCCCCAGTACTTCCCGGTGCCGTATCAGGTCTGGGGTGTGACCGCATGGTTCAGCCAGCAGAACACCTGCCGGATAAGGCTGTATCCGGACAGCGCCGGACTTCCGGACACAAGTTCCTGTTTGTACGATACCACGGTGTCGCTGAATGCCAGCCGGTGGAGGCCTTATCCGTTCGAGTTCCAGGTCACTGACACCGGGGATTTGTGGGTGTGTATCACCGGGACCGGGGGCCAGTTGTATACTGACCGGTCTTATCCGGATGGGAACAGTTGGCAGTATTCAGGCGGGGTGATGGAGCGGCTTGATTCGGATGACCTGCTGGTCCGGCTCCGGGTGAGAGGCGAGGCGGTAACCCATGACGTGTGCGTCCAGTCAATTGACAATCCTTTCTGGTATGTTGCCCCGGCCGAGCATGACATGATGCCCAGGGCAACGGTCAAGAACCTTGGGACCGGGTCTGAGACGTTCGATGTCTCCTGCCTGATTGACTCATCAGGGGTTGTGGTGTACACCTCGACCCGCTCGGTGAACCTTGGTCCGAATTCATCGGCTTATGTGTCCTTTGACCCGTGGACTGTCGGGGACAGCGGGGCGGTCTATCAGATGAAGGTCTTCACTCAGCTTGATGCCGACACCTGTCGCTTCAATGACACCCTGGCCAAGAACCTGACTTCCAACCCCGAAGAAGAGCTGTTCTACGACCTCCGCACCCTGCACGCCACTTTCGTGTTCCTCGGCAGCATCACCCCTGACCTGCTTGAGCGGATAACACCGGCCGCCTATCCTGCCCAGGTCATGAAACTGAAGATGTCCTTCCACCCGGTCGGCTCCCCGGATTCGTTCCAGTTGCGGTTGGTGGTGCGGCCTGACCTGAACCCGCAGGACTTCTACTCCTATGAGCCCGACATGGCGAGAGTCATCTGGACCGGGTATCGGCCTACCACCAACCGGTACGGGTGGCGCGAGTACGACCTGTCGGACGAGCAGATTGTCATTGCAGGCGAAGACGCGGAAGCCTACGTCGGGTACACCTATGTCCGGCATCCGGGCGGGAGTTTCAACGTCCATTGCGATGATACCTACCGGTATCCGAACGGCGACCCGCCGTACGGTTTTGCCGAACGGTTCGGGTTCGATTCGGAAGTCGAGGTCGACCGGGACTACCTGGTCCGGGCGCGGGTCCGATACATACCTTCGAGTGCAATCGCAGAAAGGAAAACGACAGGGGTTCGTGAAAGCCACGGATTCTACCTGGTTCCTAATCCGGTAAGCGACCTTGGCAGGATATGCTTCAACCTGACCGGGAAGGCAGATGTCGAGATTGGACTGTATGATGCGTCCGGTCGGTGTCTGAAGTCGCTGCATAAAGGAAGGCTCGGCCCCGGCCGTCACTTCCGGGACGTGAGTTTCAGCGAACTGGGTTCGGGCATCTACTTCCTGAAGATGAAGACCGGTGACGCGGTCCTTGTCGAACGGGCGGTGGTTGTCAAGTGACTCCTCCCATTTGGCTCCGGAGCTTGCCCTTTTGGCCGGTAGTCCATGTCGTGTCCGAGATTCTCACGAGTAGAAAAGGGAGGCGCATGATGATAAAGAAATCAGCCAGTGCTACGGCCCAGGCCTTGGGTCTGTCTCTTGTTGTTCTTTTGCTGTTTGTCCCCAAGGCCCTGGCTTCAGCCGAGAGTCCTGAGCACCAGCCCTTGAGTTGGTGCAGACCAGAACACGGTGTCGAAACGGACTCACAGAATGTCAGAATGGTCGGCGCATGGCCTTATGGACCGGCTCATCAGGTGGTGGCTCAGGATGATTACGCTTACATGGGAGCTGGTGGCGGCGTTTATGTCTTTGATATCTCGAACCGGTCCGCGCCCGAGAAAATCGGACAATTCCCCACCCCTGGTCTGATTGAAGGTCTTCACCTGGCCGACAGTCTCCTTTATATTGCTGACTATGGCGGCGGGCTCAGGATTGTGGATGTGTCAAACCCGTCTGACCCGGTCGAGCTCGGCTGGTGCAGCACACCGCGCGGAGCCAATGACGTGTGCGTTTCCGGGACCCTGGCTTATCTGGCGTGCGGCCAGGCCGGCCTCCAAATCATAGACGTGTCAAACCCGCGGGAGCCTGTTGAAGTCGGACTCTGCGACACCCCGGAGATTGCCGGCGGGGTTGGGGTTTCCGGTTCACACGCGTACGTAGCTGCCTGCGGAAGCGACGGCGACTCAGTCCTGATCGTCATCGACGTCTCCGTGCCCTCGGACCCGGTCATCGTGGGCGCGTGTGGAGCGAGTTGCTGGAGCTACCGGGTGCGGATTTCGGGAACCCATGCCTATCTGGTCGGAATGGGAAGTCTGTGCGCGATTGACATATCCGACCCGACCGACCCGCATCAGGTAGGGTCCTGCCCTCTGCCCGGACCGTATGCCTTCGGCTTGTGCGTTTCCGGTCAACACGCATACGTCTCTGCCGACGTACACGGTCTGCGCGTCTATGACATCTCCGACCCGACCAATCCGCACCAGGTCGGCTCCCATGGCATATCAGGCTGTTCCTACGGAATTTGGGCCTCGGATTCTCATGCCTATGTCACCGCGGGTTCGTCCGGGCTCAGGGTCATTGACGTTTCTGACCCGGCCCACCCGTCCGAAGCAGGCTGCTATGACGAAGTGCCGCATTACGGCGAGGAGGTATTCGTTTCAGGCTCGTACGCATACCTGGCCAATCGCGGTGGCGGACTCAGAGTCATTGACATCTCCAGCCCCGCGGAACCGGAAGAAGTCGGGCACTGTCCTGCCGGCTCGGCCGAAGCGGTATGGGTCTCCGGAAACTACGCCTACGTGGCAGCATACTCCTCAGGTCTCAGGGTGATTGACATCTCCAACCCGCAGAGCCCGCATCAGGTCGCTTCACTATCACTCGGGTATGCTACTGACGTTTGTGTTTCGGGCAGCTACGCATATGTCGCCGCCAGGTGGAGGGGCCTCAGAGTCGTTGACATCTCCGTACCCACGAATCCGAGACTCGTCGGAACATGCAGCACTGCAAGCGCACGCGGTGTCTGGGTGCTCGACTCCCACGCGTACGTGGCCGACGGAAGCTCGGGCGGCTTCAAGGTGGTAGACGTGTCCAACCCACGAGACCCGCGCGTGGTAGGTTCATGTGGAGTGAATGGCGGCGAGGCCGACGGGGTATGCGCTGTAGACTCGTTCGCGTATGTGGCGGCATGGAGTGAAGGACTCAGAATCATCAATGTGGCCGACCCGACTGACCCACACCAAGTCGGGCATTACGCTTGTCGCGGCGCCTGGGACGTCATGGTCCTTGACACCCTTGCCTATCTGACTCAAGGCTTCAAAGTGATAAACGTTGCTGACCCGACCAACCCGGTACTGGTCGGCTCCTATGGCGTGGCCGGAGTAATCCGGGGAGTCTTCCGCCGCGATGACGACCCGTACTGCTACACCGCGTCCGGACAAACCGGCATGCACATCCTCCAGCATTACGGCCCTACCGGTATCGAGGAACCGCCCTGTCCAATCACTGGTGCTCGCAGTCTGGGTCAGAGCCATCCCAACCCGTTTTCCTCAAGGACAGTCATTCCGTATCAGGTTTCTTGCCGGGCTCATGTCGCCATCAGAATCTACGACCTTGCCGGCCAGCCGGTCAATACACTCATGGACCGGGTCTCAGGCCCGGGAACTCATAGAGTTCATTGGGACGGAAAAGACTCCGAAGGAAACCCTGTGCCCGAAGGTGTCTATTTCTGTCAGTTGCAGGCCGACCCGGTCTCAGGACCAGCGACCCCTCGACTGGTCGAAACCAGGAAGGTCATACTTCTGAGGTGATAACCTCCAAGGAATCCCCAGTTCTGCAAGACGGAAACCAGGGAGCGCAATCCGCTGAAGGCCAACAGCAAACCGCAAACCGCCGTCCGCGTTCTGATTGCCGGGTGATGTGGAGTGCGGGAGCAAAGCTCCCGCTTTCATAGCCGGAAGCGCCCGCCGCCTTCGGCGGGCAGTGAAAGAAAGGAATTCCTTATTCTCTATCCGGCTGGCGCGAAGCGCCATCCCCGGCAAGGCAAAGCGGTGGCAAGCCACCGCACTCCAAGACCAGACCCTTTGCTGAATGATGAATGGCAAATGGCGAGTGACGAGTGAAGGACGGCGGAAGATTGCCACGCCTGCCAGGAGGCAGCCTTGCAATGACAGCGGGGTCTGCGGTTTTGCCTTTTGCATTCTGCATTTTGACTTCTGACTTCTTCCCTCTGTGTTCATCTGTGGTTTGCTTGTCTCTCTCGGCGGGCTGTGGGATATGGATACTGTTTGACAGGTTCTCTTCCTGGTCTATGCTGATAGGAGCATGATAGTCAAGAGGATTGCTTGTTTGCTTGTGTTGTCCTTGGCAGTAGCCCGGGCTTCATCCGGGAATGAACCGGAATCCGGGGAACACTGTCTTGGCCTGATTCCTGAGGACCTGCGAGATGTGCCGGGTGTTGTCGAAGTGCATCGTGTAGGTGTCTTGCCGGGCCGGCCTTGCGCAGATTCCATAGTCCGTGTTGATTTGTCTCCTCAAATGCCGCCGGTCGGGAACCAGGGTGCTCAGGGTTCGTGTGTCGCCTGGGCAACAGGGTACTACCACAAGACTCACACCGAATGGGTTGAGCACGGCTGGAATGTGAATGACCCCAGGTACCAGTCGAGCCCGGCATTCATTTACAATCAGGTGAACGGAGGTGTGGACCGGGGTACGAACGGCAGCGTAGTGATGAAGCTCATCTGCGAGCAGGGGTGCGCAAGCCTGGCCGACTGCCCGTACAACCAGTATGACTACACCACCTGGCCTTCCGAGTCCGCGTTCTGCCGCGCGATGTGGTTGCGGGGCGACCAGCCGCACTGGATTGGGGTGTGGGATACTATCGGCATCAACCAGGTCAGGCAGCGTCTGGCCAACGGGTATACCAGCTTTCTTGGAATTCAGGTCTGGGCCAACTTTGATAATATCCGCAACTTCAACTACACCTACTGTTCGTGTGAGAGATACGGCAGTATGCGCGGCTGGCACGCGGTGACAATCGTGGGCTATGACGATACCCTGACCACAAGCGACGGGCCGGGTGCTTTCCGGCTGGTGAATTCGTGGGGAACCGGTTGGGGAGATGCCGGGTTTTTCTGGATGTCATATGTGGCGATAACGGACACGATGATGACCGGCCGGCAGGTGGAGTATGCGTCGGACCGGATTGATTACCGGCCGCTGTTACTCGGCCGGGTGCGTATCAGCCATCCTTCGCGCGAAAAGGTCGGAATCAGGATGGGACTGGTTCCGATTGAATGCCCGCTCTGGTATCGTGATTTCCGTTCCTGGCGCCGGCCCGGAGCTGATAGGGCTTTCCCTGGCCACAATATCGTTTTCGACATGACTGACGGCGAATGGCTGCTTTCAGCCGGACCTGAAGATTCGGTTTTTGTCGGCTGCATTGACGGTTATGCTGACGGTCTGGTCGGGACGATTGATTTCTTTTCAGTTGAGCACCTTGATTGGCATACTCTCGGGATTTCGCCTGACCCGCGGGTAGCGATACCGGACGCCGGCGTCTCGGTGCATGCGGTCGCACACATTCCGTCAGCCGGGATTGAAGAACGCCGACCGCTGTCCGCTTCCCGCCGACCGCTGTCTGCAACTATCGTGCGTGGGGTGCTGCGTATTCCGCAGTCCGCTGACCGCGAACCGCATTCCGCTCTGGCTCTCCTCGACATCACCGGCCGGAAGGTCATGGAACTTGCGCCGGGCGAGAATGACATCCGGCACCTGAGCCCGGGTGTGTACTTCCTGAAGGCTGAAGGCGGAAGGATGAAGGATGTAACCAGGACCGCCAAGGTGGTTGTTCAGAAGTAAGGTATGGCTATTAACCGAGCCGTTTTGAGGTCAATACTGGTCTTGCTGGCCATCTGGGGCATGGTGCTCTCAAAGGGCCATGAGTGGCGTGTTGAGACGGTGGATAGTATCGGGAATGTGGGCTGGTGGAACTCGATGGCGCTGGATGCCTTGGGCAATCCGCACATCAGTTACTTGGAGTATGGGCTTCTTGACCTGAAGTATGCGCATTGGGATGGAATCGCCTGGCAGATAGAAAGGGTGGACAGCTCTGGACCGGTCGGCGGGTACACATCGCTGGTCCTGGATTCGACCGGCAATCCGCACATCAGTTACTACCACTACTACAGAGACCTCAGGTATGCGCGCCGGAGCGGCACGGTCTGGCATATCGAGACAGTGGACAGCCTGGGTGACATTGGGCGGTACACGTCGCTGGCACTGGACCGCAACGGGTGTCCGCATATCAGCTACTATGATGAGAGTCGCGCTTTTCTCAAGTACGCGCGCTGGAACGGGACGGACTGGGAGTTCGAGATAGCAGACAGCACGTGTGGCCAGTTTACCTGCCTGGCACTGGATTCCCGTGAGAATCCGCATGTCTGTTATTATGACTCGGTCGGCCTTAACCTGAAATACGCGCACCGCGACAGCACCGGCTGGGAGAACGAAGCGGTGGATTTCATGGGCGACCTCGCTGACATAACCATTTCTTCACTGGCGCTGGATAGCGATGACTTTCCGCATATCAGCTATTACCACTACTCTGATTCTCTGGGCATCAAAGTGGTTGACCAGAAGTACGCTCACTGGGACGGAGCGGAATGGCGGATTCAGATTGTGGATTCTGCCGGGTCGCTCGGCAAGTATTCCTCCATTGTGCTGGATGAGTCCGGCCGGCCGTGCATCAGCTACCGTGATACTTCCAACGATGACCTGAAGTTTGCGGTCTGGACCGGGACTGCGTGGCAGACCGAGGTGGTTGATACCGCAGGCGGTGGCCCGAATTCGCTGGTGCTGGATGATTCGGGCCGCGTTCATGTCTGCTACTATATCAGTTCTGTTGACGACCTGAAATACGCGGTTGGTGTTCCGCAGCAGGCCGTGCAGGAGGAGTCGCTGTCCGTAATTTTCTCGCCACCGGCCATAACCATAGTACGCGGTGCACTGCAGTTGGCGGGCGAAGTGCCGGCAGGTCTCCTCGACATTACCGGCCGGAAGGTCATGGAACTTGCGCCGGGCGAGAATGACATCCGGCATCTGAGTCCGGGCGTCTACTTCCTGAAGGCTGAAGGCGGAAGGATCAAGGATGTAACCAGGACCGCCAAGGTCGTGATTCAGAAATAGGGTTCCAGGATTCAAGGAGCTGGCGGTCGAGGGACGAAGAGATTGCCGCGCCACTTCTGGCGGCTCGCAACCAGGGTACGGGGATGCCTTGACACCGACTGGTTTTTCCCGATACTGAGTCAGTGACAGTCGGCGAATTTCAGCAACTGATAAAGGACATTTATTTTGAAAAGGATAGCGGGCGCGGGGTTGACGGCACGTTTCGCTGGTTTACCGAGGAAGTGGGCGAACTGGCTCGGGCGATTCGCAAAGGTGAACCCGAGGGTCTGGATGAGGAGTTTGCGGATGTGTTCGCCTGGCTGGTCAGTTTAGCTTCACTTAGTGATGTAGACCTGGAGCAGGCATGCGTCAAGTACCGGTCCGGCTGTCCGAAGTGCGATGCGATTCCGTGCAAGTGCGAGGAGAAGATTCCGGATTCTAAAGATAAGGAGATATGATATGAGCTTGTTGCTGGCGGTTTGTTTTGCCTTTGGCGGCATCGGCCCGCCCGGCCCGGTTACGGCACGTGACCGGCCCAATGATGCAGGTTGCGGCATTATCGTGTCGTGGGAGCTTTCACCCGAGGACGGGCAGCTCACCGGGTACGATATTGTCCGGACCGATGCTGCAGGCAAGGATAGTGTGGTCGGGTCGGTTCCGGCCGGAACGGCGAGTTTCACGGACGAGACGGTGGTGAACAACGTCGCTTTCACATACCGGGTGGTCGCAAAGCAGGATACCTTGCGGGCCGGGTCCGCGGTTTCCGGAATCGTGGTGAGCCGGGAGCAGTGGTTCAATACCGGACGGGTGAATGTGCTCATCGGGCTGCTGGCATTTGCGGTGCTGGCGTTCTACTTCCTTCTGCACGCCCGGTCCGGGAAGAAGCTGTTCATCCGGAGGATTGCCGGGCTGGATGCGGTCGAAGAAGCGGTAGGCCGGGCGACCGAAATGGGCCGGCCGATTCTGTTTGTGCCTGGTCTGGCCTCAATCAGCCAGATATCGACTATCGCGGCGTTGAATATCCTGAGCGAAGTGGCGAAGAAAACCGCGCAGTACGGCACCGACCTGCTGGTTCCGAACCGGGACCCGATTGTCTACACAGTGGCGTCCGAGATGGTGAAAGAGGCGTACGCCGAAGTGGGCCGGCCGGACGTGTTCAAGAAGGAGAACGTGTTCTTTGTGTCAGACAACCAGTTCGCGTTCGCAGCCGCGGTGGACGGGATAATGGTCAGGCAGAAACCGGCCACGAATCTCTTCATGGGGATGTTCTGGGCCGAGTCGCTGATTCTGGCTGAGACCGGTTCGGCCACAGGCGCAATCCAGATTGCGGGCACTGACTCGGTGCACCAGCTTCCGTTCTTCATTACCGCGTGCGACTACACCCTGATTGGCGAAGAGCTGTATGCGGCTTCGGCTTATCTTTCCCGGGACCCGCTGCTGATGGGCTCGCTCAAGGCCCAGGACTGGGGAAAGATTATCATCCTGGCGGTACTGGTTGCCGGTTCGGTTTTTCTGCTGCTGAGCGCAATTAAGGGGTTTTCCTCGCTGGAAGTGGTTTATGATTTCTTCAACGTGGGCTAGGGGGCGATGATGAAACAGACTGTGCCAAGACTGCTGTGCCTGGTGGCCGGAATCATGATGATTGTCCAGTTCTTTATCCCTCATTCGATTTCCGAAACCGTCTTTTCCGAATCGTTACGCTGGGTGCGGATTATCTCCGCGTTTGCACTGGTCCTCGGAATCCGCTCAATTACGGTGCATCACGGCACCAGAATCAAGCGCAAGGCATCGGGCTGGGGCTATTCGGTCGTTGCTCTGGCCGGCATGGTAATAATGGCGGTCATCGGGCTGCTGGGCGGGGTGGACCCAGACACTTCGCGGGTGATACCGACCCAGGTGGGTGGTTTCTCGTTCCACATGCAGACTCTGTATGCGAACCTGATGGTGCCGCTTGGCGCGACGATGTTCTCGATTCTGGCGTTCTACATGGCATCGGCTGCTTATCGGTCTTTCCGCGCCCGGAACAAGGAGGCAACCGTGCTTCTGATTGCCGCATTCATTGTGATGATCGGGATGGTTCCGATCGGGGCCGCGATATGGCCCAAGCTGCCGGAAATCGCCCAGTGGCTTTTGAATGTGCCGAGCATGGCGGCCAAGCGCGGAATCCTGTTCGGGGTGGCGCTCGGCATCATCGCTACATCGCTGAAGATTATCCTCGGGATTGAGCGCGGCTGGCTCGGAGGGGGGAAATCGTGAGAATCGGCGAGGTTCTGAGCGGAATCGACCGGAGGATTATATTCGGGTTCATAACGGTGGTGGTGATTGTGCCTTTCTTCTTCCCGTTGAATATTACGGGTAAGCTGACCCCGGCTGCGCAGCAGGTGTTTGACGCGGTGGAGGAGGTAGAGCCCAACAGTCAGCCACTGCTGATATCAATCGACTTTGACCCGCAGTCGATGCCTGAGCTTTACCCGATGCTGCTCGCGGTGCTCAGGCATGCGTTCGCCCGGGACGTCAGGGGGTGCATGATGGCGGGGTGGGTGCCCGGGGTCGGTCTCGGTGAAGAAGGGCTGAGCACGATAGCCCCGGAGTACGACAAGGAGTACGGCAAGGACTACGTGTACCTCGGGTGGAAGCCGGGCTTTGCCGCGGTGGTGCTCGGGATGGGAAAGAGCATTCCTGAAACCTTTCCGACCGACCAGTACGGCACTCCGCTTGAGTCGATACCGATGATGCAAGGCGTGAAGAATTTCAACGACATCCCGTTTGCGATTTCGCTCTCAGCCGGTGACCCGGGCGCGCTGACCCTCTGGATTCCTTATGTCCAGTCCAGGTTCGGACAGAAGCTCGGGACCGGGATGACCGCGGTCTCGGCCGCAGATGCTTATCCTTACCTTCAGTCCGGCCAGTTGACCGGGCTTTTGGGCGGGATGAAAGGCGCGGCTGAATATGAGCAGATGATAAGCCAGGCCGGGTATTCCGAAGCGGCCAAGGTCGCAACCCAGGCGATGGACTCCCAGTCGATGGCCCACCTGGCGATAATCCTGCTGATTGTGCTGGGCAATGTCGGGTTCCTGCTGATGAGAAGGAGGAAGTGATGCACGTTTTCCAGTTGCTGACGAGTGCGCAGGGAATCTGGATCTGGATCGGTGCGCTCCTGACCCTGTTCATATTCTCGTTCCTGTTCGGGGACAACCCGCTGTACAAGTTCGCCGAGCACCTGTACGTCGGACTGTCGGTCGGGTACATGATTGCCATCTACTACTGGAACTTCTTCAAGCCTGACCTTATTGACCCGCTGTTCGGACAGGGACGGCTGATACTGATTATCCCGGCGATTCTCGGACTGTGCTATTTCGCAATCTTCGTACAGAAGTTCTCCTGGGCGATACGGATACCGATGGGGCTCATCCTGGGTTGGGGTGCGGGTATTGCGATACCGGCTGTCCTCCAGGCCAATATCATCAGGCAGATTCAGGGCAGCCTGATAACGAGTCAGACGCTGGCCAGATGGGATACTGCTGTCTGGAGTCTCATCGTCCTGGTCGGTGTTATCACCACGGTCATCTATTTCTTTTTCTCGCGCGAGCAGAAAGGCGGGCTCAAAGTGGTGGCCAACATCGGCATCATCTACATCATGATTGGTTTCGGTGCTTCATTCGGGTACACGGTCATGGCGCGTATTTCGCTACTTCTGGGGCGGTTGCAGTTTCTTCTGCGTGATTGGCTGGGCGTGATACAGTAAAGATGCGCGGAGCGAGGCAACCACAGATAAACACAGGTAAACACAGATGTATTCTGTTCCCTGTATTCTGTATTCTGTTCCTTGTGGGGATAGCGGCTGCGAGTCTTCAGAACATCCCGACCGATTCGTGGATATACGATGACCTGGACCTGCTCAAGACATCCGGGTTCGTTCGCTCGATGCCTTCGACAAGCCGACCCTGGACAAGGGGCGAAGCGGCAGTCCTGGTCAGGGAGGCGGATTCGCTCAGCCGTTTGGGCAGGTCAGGCTCAGCACAGCGGGCCGCGCTTTCAAGGCTGCGGACCGAATTCGGAGATGAACTGCCCGACATGAAGCCTGAAGTCGGACCGCGCAGGCCGCTCGTTGTCATCCCGGTTCCGGTAGCTCCGGACGCGCGATTCCAAGGTGACATGTTCTCCCGGGCCAGAGTAGTCCGGCTCGGAGAACGCAATGAAGCTTCCGGTTCAGTCGGTGCGGTTCTGTCGAACCGGCCTGGTGATAAGTTCGCGTTCTATGAGCGTGTCGAGTTCACAATGTTTCGTCCGGATAGTGCTGACATCGAGGACCCGGCCGGCATTCACGTGCCTGGTTCGCGGGTTCACTCCTGGATGGAGTTTGCCACCTTTGAAATCGAGCATGCTTACCTGGCGTTCAAGATACCCTGGTTGAGACTGGAATTCGGACGGGACGAGTTCTTCTGGGGTCCGGGTTATGTCAGCTCCTGCATGCTGAGCGACAATGCTCCGTCCCTGGACCATGTTCAGTTGTGCGCTTCGTACCGGAACTTCAAATTCCTGAGTTTCACTTCCTATCTTTCGCGCTGGGGGCTCAAGCATCGATTTCTGTCGGCCCAGAGGCTTGAGCTTTCTCTGTTCGACCGGGTTACCCTGGGTGGGGCTTTGATGAATGTCTATTCCTGGGATTCGCTGCAGACCAGGTCTTTGTTCGGGATGATGAACCCGCTGATTCCGATTTACCTGGAGGTGGCCAATTCCGGGCACGACGACAATTTCCTGGTGGGCTGGGATGCAGTGGTCTATTTGCCCCGAATCAAGGTGTACGGCCAGCTCTTTCTGGATAACTACGAGTTCGTTGCCAAAGAGGGCCAGCCCTGCAATGCCGTGGGCTGGCAGGTTGGTGGGTTCTGGGCGCCGAATCTGGGATTTGAATTCCGGATTGAATATGCCCGCATCAACCCTTTTACCTATTACCACCGCATCTACCACATAATGTATGAGAATTGGAGTGTTCCTCTGGGACATGAGCTTGGGCCGGATGCAGACCAGATTCATGCTCGGCTCGGGTTTGTGCCTTTTGCGCCTTTGACAGTGAGTCTGCTGGGAATTCATACCCGGCGGGGCTATTACAATCGGGGTAACTTCGAACGCAAGACCTGGCACGGAGGTCAGTTACTGCCTGAGCGGTTCCCGGCTGAGGGAGGAGGCGAAAAGGTTGAATGCACCTCACAGGCCGGGATTGAAGCGGGATTCTGGCTGGGCCGGGATATGCGTATTGCCGGCTCAGTCGCATACTGGTACAGCCAGAACTACCAGGGAGCCCCTGATAACCGGGACGGGTTTGATGTTTCGTTACGGTTAGAGTACCGGTACTAGCCGGTTGAAGTCCTGAGCCGGTACCCGAGTCTGGTTTCGATTCGGGCTAAAGGGACAGCTCCTGGTCTCAGCAGTCTCGGTGGTTGGCAGGTGACATCCAGGATAGTCGAAGGTTTTGCCTGACCGCATGTCCCAGCGTCAAGCGCCACGTCCACCTGTTTCAGCAGTTCAGGATTGATTGCGTCGAATGAGCTTATGGCCGGTTCACCGTGCAAGTTGGCGCTGGTCCCGGCAAGGGGAGCGCCGAGCTTTGCTATGAGTTGGCAGGCCACAGGATGGGCAACCATTCTGATGCCGATGGTATCAGTAGGGCCTGAAACGACTGCTGGAACCGATTTGCTTTTCCTGAATACAAGAGCCAGAGGTCCGGGCCAGAACCGGTCGATGAGCGTTTGAGCGGATTCCGGGATTTCTGCCACCAGACCGGCCAGTTGAGACATGTCCGAGCAATGGGCCAGAACCGGCAGGCCGGCAGGGCGGTGCTTGAGCCGGATTACTTTCTCGACCCCTCCAGGATTGCGAATGTCAGCACCGATGCCGTAGACCGTTTCGGTCGGGAAAACGACCAGCCCGCCTTGGCTGAGAATTGCACCGGCGGCGGCGATGTGTTCTGGTTTACACTGGTCCGGGTCAGACTTCAGAACCAGGGGCATTGTTCTGTCATTCCGACCGAGCGCGCATGGCACCCGAGCGGAGGAATCTCTCTCCACCTGGGACCCCTCGATTCCCTTCGGTCGTGAGCCAGAGGACTGGCACCTGCGAGAACGCAGAGCGGGGTGACAGGATGGTGGTCACTGGTCTAGAGACCAAGACTGATTCGTTTCACTGTGAACAGGCGTCCTTCTGTTTCTACGGAGTCGCCCGGCTTCTTACCCAAGAGTTGCTGGCCGAACGGGGCAAGATAGGATATTCGTCCGTGTTCAGGGTCAGAGTCCCATGGACCAAGGATGGTGTATTCCAAGGCCTGTCCTGATTCATCTTCGAGCCTGACCCGGCATCCGACTGAAACCTGAGAAGTGTCCACATCTGCCGGTTGGATGGGTTCTGCCCGGGAGAGGTCGGTGCGCAGCCTGTTGATACGGGCCATAAGCCGGGCCTGTTTTTCCTTGGCTGCTTTGTATTCATAATTCTCGCTCAGGTCGCCATGGGCCCGGGCTCGGCCGATTTCCTCTGCTGTCTTTGGGACTTCTTCCTGCAGCAGTTTCTGCAGTTCCTGTCGGGCCCGCTCGATTGCCGGACCGGTGCTGAGGACGGTGTCATGTTCTTCTTTCTTGGCAAGAACTGGAAATCGGACCGCAGCCAATTGGGCGATGTCATCTTTGCGGAACTGTTCCAGACTGCGGGTTCTATTTACCCGGCTCAGGAAGTTGCGAGTGCTTCTTTCGTCCATCTGCTCCAGGCCGGAGCGCAGCAACCGGTAGTCGGCATCAGCCAGAGCAGAACGCACACCAGACCAGTAGGTTCGGTGGCTGTTCGACTCCAGAAGGTCAACAGCCCGTGAAATCAGCCTTTTGGCATCGGTCAACTTGAGCCGGTGACCATTTGCCAGCATCCACAGGAACGCATCCGGATTCTGCCGATAGCCGGTCACTACCTGTTCCAGTACTTCATGCCACAAGTCGGGTTGTTTCTTCGAGAGTTCTTTTTCCAGGAGGTTACGTGTGCGACGGTCCTGGCCAACAAGAAACAGCCGGGCGGCAATCTCTAACCAGTCATCAGGGCGTGCCGTTTTCAGATGTTCCAAGAACTGCCTGCGCTGGGCAAAGCTAGTCAGCGTTCTGTAGGAGTCGAGGACTGCTTCGGGGGTCATTCCTGCCAGTTCTGCCATCCGATAGCAGACTCCGTTGTCACTCCATTCTGAGTCTGAAGCCGAGGCGAGCTTTGGTCGTGAAGCTTTCTTGTCAGGCTTTGGTTTCCGGACCGGTTCAGCACTCCACTGGAAGGTGCGGCTGGGTTTCGAGCGAATGATGATGTATGGGTCCTGTTCCAGGTTCT
Source organism: Caldifarciminota bacterium (assembly GCA_030612625.1). Lineage (GTDB taxonomy): Bacteria > Hydrothermota > Tepidihabitantia > Tepidihabitantales > Tepidihabitantaceae > UBA3079. Next base: position 1,639 of record JAUWNN010000037.1, on the reverse strand, counting down.
TGCGGGCCTTGTTCCAGAACCCATCCCAGGCATCAGGGGCCACCAGGTCGGAAAGGCCTTGTCTGAGCTGTTTGACCCCGGCCGGCTGGCCGGTATCGCGAAGATACAGCTTTACCAGTTCAACCGGTTTCTTGGCCGCCAGTTCCACGAGTGCCGGCCGGTCGTTCTCCAGTTGCCAGAAGTAGCCGTGTTTTGGAATGACGCGGAGTTCAGAATCCGAATGCCGTCCAATCGCGCCCATGCTCACTGTCCGGTCACTTCGGTCCGCGAACCTCAGGGTAACGCGGTCCAGAAGCAGGTCCAGGCGTTCCACTTTGCCTGGGCCGCGCTCCCGGTGGTACAACCATGAGCCGGGAACCAGGGCCAGAAACCGGTCCAGGTTGGCCAGGGCCGGTTTAAGGCGCCGGCCATAGCCCAGACCGGATTTCTGGAGCAGACGCTCAAGTTCTGTGCCGGCGTAGAGCTGTCGAAAGCAGTCGGCAAGCTCGGCTGGCAGTTTCCTGTCTTCTGGGCACAACTCAACAAGCCGTCTCAGCACGCGCAGTTGTTCTTCAAACCGGCTCTTTTCTTTCAGCAGGTCGGCCAGGACCGAAAGCAGGACCACAACTTGGCCTTCAGGCGCGTACCGTTCTGTCAGTTCGGCAAGCTCAAGCAACTCATCGAGTGGAACCTGGGCTTCGAGCAACTCAAGCCAGACATCTTCCAGTTGGTCGTATTGCTTGTTGCCGAGAAGGCTTCGGAACTTCTGAACAAGCGTGTTCATAAGGCAGTGAAGGATAAGAACCGGTCCGGGAAAAGTCAAGGCAGGGACCAGGATGAGATTTCCTTTCCCTTGAGGGAGAGGACTAAGGTGAGGGTGAAGGATTCAACCGCCAAGAACGCCAAGAGAGACTAAACACCAAGACACAAAGAACACGAAGAGAAGAAGTCAGAAGTCAGATTGCAGAATGCAGGGTGCAAAAGGCAAAATGGCAGAGTTCTGTCAAAGACTTCCTCTCCCTTGACGGGAGAGGACTGAGGTGAGGGTGAAGGAACTAACCCGCCGAGAACGCCAAGGCCGCCAAGAGGAAGACTTAACATAAAGGCACAGCGCGGCCCCCGAAGGGCCGCAACCAAACCAGGATTAGCCACGAAATCACGAAAGGCACGAAACGGAAGCCAACCGCCAAGAACGCCAAGGGAAAAGTGAACCACAGATAAACACAGATTGACACAGATGAGGAGGAGTCATAGGTCAAAAGCCAAAGTGCAAAAGGCAAAACCGCAGACCCGGCTGTCATTGGGAGGAGGGCGTTCGACGCCCGACGCGGCAATCCGGCGCTGAGTCGCCCTGAGCGGAGCGAGAGGGTTTTCTGCAGGAAAGACCGCCACGGGCCGGAGCCTGCCCCGAGCCCGCCCCCCGCGCACGCGGAAGACTGCCACGGGCGGCTGCGCCGCCCTCGCAGTGACACGGGTGTGTGTGTGGCTCGCGGTGACAGAAGTGGACCGCTACTGATGGGAAACTCAGTAGCAGGCATGTACACCTGAGGAAACATCGTCCAGAAAACGACGATCTTGTACCTTTGTAGTCCAGAGAAGTTCAAAGTCCAAGAAGTAAGGTCAAATGGCAAACAATGGCCGGGTCGCATCCTCACTTCAT
>JAUWNN010000115.1 GCA_030612625.1 Caldifarciminota bacterium | reverse complement strand
TTCTTCGGTGTCATACTTCTTCACGAGCGTGTCCTTTCTTCCCTCATCTGAGGGTGTTTTGTTTCTTTCAAGGATACGCTCGATTTTTTCATAATCCACAACTTTCGGTTATACCTCCCACGGTCTCTCCCAGGGACTCTCCCAGGGACTCTCCCAGAGTCTCTCCCCCGGCCTTTCCCTTTCCCTCTGCCCCGGCCCGCGCACGGCCCAAGCATTTGGAAAGATTGACTCGGGAGAGTATTTCACTAGACTCGATTTCTGTTGACCCGGATAATGACTGATATGTGCGGTTCTCTTCCTCTTTACGGCAATTTGAGGAGAAGATAGCATGGTATTGGCTCTTAGCCTGTGCCTGCTGCTGTCCAGCCTGAACCCGGCTACCGATGTCATCGCTAAGGATGCGCCTAATGACGACGGCAATGAGATTATTCTGACCTGGGCCCGTTCGGACAACCCGACCGTAATAAGCTATCGGGTACTCAGGCAAACCGAAGGCGAAGCCAAGTGGGATACGGTTGGTGTTGCCGGCCGCTTGGCGAGCCGGTTTGCCGATGACGAAGTCCAGAACGGTATCAGGTATCATTACAAAGTCCTGGCGGTTTCTGAAACCGAAACCGCCGAATCAGCGATTTCTGAATATGCGGTCAGTTCGCCTCAGTGGTTTGACTTGGACCGTTTGTCCGCGCTCATCGGCACTATCATCTTCACCTGCCTTATTGTTTTCTTCATCAACCGGGCCAAACGCCATGCCGAAAAGCTGTTCATCCGGCGCATCGCCGGTCTGGATGCGGTTGAAGAAGCCTTGGGACGCGCAACTGAAATGGGCCGGGGAATACTCTATGTTCCTGGTCTCTCGTCGATTGATGATGTCGCCACTATCGCCTCGATGAACATCCTGGGCGAAGTGGCAAAGAAAACCGCCAAGTTCGGAACTCCGCTGATAGTGCCGCTGCGCGACCCGATTGTCTATACCGTTGCCCGCGAAGTCGTAAGAGAGTCCTACACCACTGCCGGCCGGGCCGACTCCTTTAACCAGGATATGGTATTCTATGTCACTGACCAGCAGTTCGCTTTTGCGGCCGCAGTCGATGGAATCATGACAAGAGAGAAACCGGCTACGAACTTCTTTATCGGCATGTTCTGGGCCGAATCTCTGATTCTGGCTGAAACCGGAGCTTCGACCGGCGCAATTCAGATTGCCGGGACCGATGCAGTCAGCCAGCTCCCTTTCTTCATTACCGCCTGCGACTACACTTTAATCGGCGAAGAGCTTTATGCGGCCTCGGCCTATCTTTCCCGCGAGCCGCTCCTGCTCGGTGCTATCAAAGGCCAGGACTATTCCAAACTCCTGATTCTCGCATTTATCATCATCGGTACAATCCTGGCACTGGCCGCAGGTCTGCCGGTGCAGGACATATTCTAGGGAGGAGTTTTGAAGCGACGAATACCATTAATGATTGTTCTCGTTCTGGGAATCTTCGGCGCGGCTGCATTCATAATCCCGCACCCGATTGTCAAAGGCATCGACGGAACGATGCGCAACGATGTCCTCCGTATCATTACCGCGTTCAGCCTGGTTCTCGGTGTCGGTTCGATAATCCAGCACCACTTAATTAAGGTAAGACGCAAAGCCGAACACTGGCCGTTCAGCTATGTTACCCTGATTGCGCTTGTGGCCAGCGCAATCATCGGACTGTTCGGTGGCATCGACCCGGCATCACCCGGAATCCTGCCGACTCATATCGGCGGTTTCTCATTCCACATGCAGACACTATACGAGAACGTCATGGTGCCGCTCGCAGCCACGATGTTTGCCCTTCTTGCATTCTTCATGGCATCGGCCGCATACCGCGCCTTTCGGGCCCGCAACCTTGAAGCAACCCTGCTCCTCATAGCTGCTTTCATCCTGATGCTCGGTGCGGTTCCCTTAGGCCGGATGCTGATTAGACCCCTGCCCGATTTCGCCGAATGGATTCTCACTGTGCCCAACACTGCGGCCAAGCGCGGCATCATGTTCGGCATCGGCCTTGGGAGCATTGCCACATCCCTGAAAATCATCCTCGGCATTGAACGGGGCTGGCTCGGAGGAGGCGGCAAATGAAGTTCTGGGACCGACTCCTGAGGATTGACCGCCGCTGGCTCTACGCAATCATCTGGCTGGTGGTAATGATACCACTGCTGTTCCCGTTCAAAATCAAGCCGATGGCGATGCCTCCGGTCACGCGGCTGTTCAATTACATCGATACGATGCCCGAGGATAAAACCCTGGTCATCTCGGTCGATTATACCCCTGACATCCAGCCCGAACTCCATCCGATGTGCATCGCGCTCCTGCGCCATGCCTTTGCTAATCACAGAAAGGTAGGTCTCCTCACCCTTCAGGTAATGGGCTTGGGCCTGGGTGAAGCTGCCATCCGCCAGGTAACCGAAGAGTTCAACTCCCGTGCTACGACCCACGAGGATTCCATCATCAACGGCGAAGATTATGTCTACTGGGGCTGGACAACACCGATAATAACCATCCTGCTGGGCATGGGCGAAAGGATTACCAACGTATTCCCGGTTGACTACTACGGACACCGGACCGACTCCCTGCCGATAATGGCGCAACTGAAGAACTACGACGATATCGGCATCGTAGTTTCAATCGCGGGTTCTTCCATACCGATTTCCTGGGTGAACTTTGCCAATACCCAGTTCGGCGTGCCTATCGGCTGCGGTGCCACTGCGGTTTCGGCCGCGGACTATTATCCTTATCTCAATTCAGGCCAGTTCACCGGGATGATGGCCGGGATGAAAGGAGCGGCCGAATACGAACAACTGGTTGCCGATAAGTTCGACGAACTCGGAATCAGATGGGAACTCCGAAGAAAAGGCACTGAAGCGATGTCATCCCAGACCGCGGCCCATATCGCAATCATGATATTCATCATCATCGGCAACATCGCTTTCTTCATAACCCGCAGGAGGAAAAAATGAGCGCTGACCCCTGGACTTGGATTGCGGCGATTCTAACCCTGGCGGTTTTCTCGTTCCTGTACAAAGAAAACCCTTTCTACCGCTTTGCCGAGCATCTTTTCGTTGGGGTCGCGAACGGCTATGCGATTACTTTCTACTGGCACCGGGTCCTGGTTCCCAGTCTGATAAACCCGGTCGCCAGTGGAGAAAAGCTCTGGCTCATCGCGGTCGCAGTCATCGGCGCGCTCTATTTCACCCGGTTCATTCCCAAAATTTCCTGGCTGGTAAGAATCCCGATTGCCGTGATGCTGGGATATTTCTCCGGGGCTTACATACCGCGCGCGATTGACGCCCAGATACTCCAGCAGCTCCGGGCCACAATTGTCACCCGTTCGATGTTCGGCAACTGGCAGTTCGGACTCTGGGCGGTTATCATCGCCCTGGGTGTAATCGCAACCATCACCTACTTCTTCTTCTCAGCCGAACAGAAAGGGATACTCAAGCCGGTGAGCCGTATCGGCATCATCTTCATCATGGTCGGTTTCGGTGCTTCATTCGGTTACACGGTCATGGCCCGGATTTCACTGTTCATCGGCCGGCTCCAGTTCCTGTTAGGCGACTGGCTCGGACTGATACATTAGTAGCCGGAACAGAACCATTGCGGGGCACCAACCAGTGCCCCGCTTCTCTGTTATACTTGTTGCGGGTCCTGCTACCCTTCAGAATAGTACCGCCAGCAGAATGCAGCCGTGCCGATACTCAAACCCAGACCCAGAACTACTGCCGCGAGCGGTACAACCGCCAGTTGCAGCATGGTGATGTTCGACAGGTCCGGCATCTGGAACTGAGCCAGCCCGGACAGGTCGATTCCGAAACGGTCCAACACACCCAGCAAGCCGGTCGCAAGCTGAACCCGGAACAGATACATCAGCCCGCCGAGTATCGGAACCAGAACAAGCGACAGCCAGGGGCTAAGCACCAGTCTCGATTGCCTTGGCAGGGCAGACATCACCCGGTGGCTGAACTCAGCAGAAGGCTCGAGCACCGACTGGCTGTCCAGGCTTGAGACGATGGCCGACATTAGAGCCAGCTCTTTCCGGCACCCTTCGCATTCCAGCAGATGCTCGTCAACCAGGCGCCGCTTTCCCGGGCCCAGCTCCCTGGTCACATAGTCCTGAAACAGACCCCTGACCTTGTCACAACTCATTTCCACATCACCTCTTTCAACTCTTCCCAGCCGACCCGCTCCAGGAGCCTTTCCCGAAGCAATGCCCGGGCACGGTGAATCTTGGCCTTGACCGTGCCCATCGGCTTGCGGGTCAGCCGGGCAATCTCATCATACGACATGCCGTCGAAATGGTACAGAGTAATCACTACCCGGTAGTCATCAGGCATCCGGGCCACCTCTTGCTGAATTACAGTCTGGATGTCGCGGGACCGGAATTCTTCAGCCGGGCCGTCAATCGTCTGAGCCATCGCCTCGGTCAGTTCCACTTCAGGCCGCCTTTTGCGCAACATGCTGATGCAGGTATTGTAGCATATCCGATACAGCCAGGAAGAGAACTTGGCCCGACCCTTGAAACCAGGCAGGGCCGCATACGCCTTGATGAACGTATCCTGGGCAGCATCTTCAGCCTGGCTCGAATTCTTGAGAACCTTGTAAGCGGTTGAAAACACCATGCCTTTATACCTTTCTACCAGGACGGCAAAAGCCCGCTCGTCACCACGTGCCGAGCGCCTGACCTGTATCTCTTCGGCCGCAACATTCACTTCCTGACCCATAAGACGCATTCCTTACGGAAATGTTACACCCGACGCAACAAAAGCGCAACCCGAGCGTCGTATTGGGCAGAATGAGTACGACAAAGAAGAACAGAAGGAGAATCCGGGAGGAGACTGTGAAATCGTACATTGTCTATGGAATAACCGGGCTGCTGCTCCTTGCCGCGGTTCTGGTCGGCACAGCCGGCCGGCCGGGGCCGACCTCTGAGCTGGTACCCGAGAAGACCGTGTATGCCCAAGTGCCGGACCACCTTCGCGGTGAGATGCCGGAGGTGGTTGTGACGGCGGAAAGCCCGCAGATGTTATTGGACGAGGTTATAGTTAAGGCGTCCGCGCGTGCTCCTGATACCAACCAGGCCCGAATCGTTCTGGGCATGGGTAGTGAGACAGTAGCGCCAGGACTGACAGCAAACTAGAAAGGATAACAATAATGAACCCAGCCAGCTTCATGAGCTCTCTCACCGGTGTGGTATCCGTCATAATGGTCTTCAGCATCCCAATCCTGGCCATTGTTGCTGCCATGGTGCTGATTCTCGTCGGCATCAAGAACCACAGTCGGGAACGAATGAAGATGATTGAACAGGGAATGATGCCCCCGCCACCGAAGAAACAGACCGGCGGCAACTACTATGGATTGCTTATCTGTGGCGCCATACTCTTAGCCTTCGGACTGGCGCTCTTTGTCGCCGAATTGGTCTCACACGGTAATGATTTCGAGGGAGGACTCATCTTCGGCCTGATAGGACTGGCGCTTCTTGCCTGCTTCATTCTCATCCGCTCGGTCAGGAAGAAGGAGAAAGCCCTGTCCGAACGGCAGTACCCCGAAGACCCACCGCCGAGTACTACCTGATTCCGGCTGCCACGCACTACGCTGTGCACCTCGTGTCCGGCGTAGTGCGTCTGGCGTCCTGCGTCGAGCGTTCTACGCTATGCGTTGTCTATCTGGGCCCGCTGCAATCCGCCCGAATAGTCAATATAGACCGTCTTAAGTTCTGAGAAGATTTCGTATGCGGTCCACCCACCCTCGCGGTGCCCATTGCCCGTATCCTTGACCCCACCAAAAGGCATGTGGCATTCAGCACCAATGGTTGGCGCGTTAACATAAGTAATTCCGGCCTCAATCAGTTCGACCGCCTTCATCGCCCGGTTCACATCCTTGGTGTAGATTGCTGAGGAAAGACCATACCGGGTGCTGTTCAGCACTTTGATACCCTCATCAAAGCCCTTGACCTTGATAACCGAAAGCACCGGCCCGAATATCTCCTCGACCGCGATTCTCATATCCGGGGTCACATCCGCAAACACGGTCGGCTTGTAGAAGAAGCCTTTGTCATAGTCCCCGCCGGCAAGCGGCTCGCCGCCCAGCACCAGTTTCGCGCCTTCTTTCTTACCCACTTCAACGTACTCGTGCACTGTGTTGCGCTGGCCGTCACTCACCAGAGGCCCCATCTCAACCGTTTCATCCAGACCATTGCCGACATTCAGCTTGTTCGCGGCTTCAACCACCATCTCAAGCATCTTGTCATACACACCGGCTTCGACAACCAGCCTGGATGTTGCGGTGCACCGCTGGCCCGTAGTCCCGAACGCACCCCAGAGTACCCCTTCAAGAGCCAGGTCAAGGTCAGCGTCATTCAGCACCAGTTGAGCGTTCTTGCCGCCAAGCTCCAGGGAACAGCGTTTGAGATTCTTGCCTGTCACTTCGGCAATCCGTTTGCCCACTTCAGACGAGCCGGTGAACGAGACCCCGCACACGTCCGGATGATGGAGCAGCGCCTCGCCGACCTTGGAACCCGAACCGTACACAATGTTCACAACCCCTTCAGGCACTCCGGCCTTGTGCAGGGCTCCCACGAACGCATCGACCGACGCCGGGGTCAGAGTCGCCGGCTTGATGACCGCAGTATTGCCGCATGTCAGGGCCGGGAACAGCTTCCACGAAGGAATCGCCATCGGGAAGTTCCAGGGACAAATCATTCCCCAGACACCCATCGGCTGCCTGGTAACATACGTCATCTTGTTCGGCAACTCACTCGGCGCAACCGTGCCCCACAGCCTCCGGCTCTCTCCGAACGCATAGAACCCGGTGTCAATCGCCTCCTGCACGTCGCCCCGGGTCTCCTTGATGACTTTGCCCATCTCCCGGGTTTCAAGCTCGGCGAACTCCTCTTTGTGCTTGACAAGGATTTCGGTCGCCCGGCGCATGATATCGCCACGTGCCTGGGCCGGCAAGGCCCGCCATTCCGGATATGCGGCCTTTGCCGCGGCTACCGCGTCATTCACGTCCTCAGCATCGGAAGACGGAAACACACCTACAAGGTCATCCTGGTCCGCCGGATTCCGGTTCTCATACATCTTGCCTGAACGGGCCGGAACCGGCTTACCGTTAATCAAGTTCGCATACTCTTTCGCCATTTGTCCTCCTGTAGTCTGGGTGCAATCCTATTGCAGAAAGACCAGCCGTCAAGCGCAGTCAGGCCTTGACCGATTGCCGAGTTTCCATATACTAAAGACAGTGAACGAAGTACGTGGGCGCATAAAATACGGGCGCACGCAATATGCGGGCGCACGAAAAGGAGGAAACATGCACAAAGTGTGCATACTAGCAGCTCTTCTGACCGGAGTATCACTCGTACTGGCCAACGTGCCTTTGATACATCCACCCAGCGAAGTCCAGGACCATCCCTGGCTTCATGTCCCGGACTCTCCTGTCACCGACCTGGAAACAGCGGTTCGAGGCACCGCCACATCCCTGGAAACCAGCGAGACTGACTATCTGAAGGTTTCGGGCCGGCCGGGCCGAGAAACCCTCGAGGACGAACTCACTGAGATACCCTTAGAACCTTTTCTGGACTGGGGTGATGACGAACTAGTCGGCACGTTGAGCGCACCACCAACCCGTGGCAAACTCTCAACTGATGTCGCCTCGAACGGCGACATCTATGTCGGAATCCTGAAACCGGAATACCCTTCAGGCATCAACGACACCGTATTCGTTTACCGCTCCACTGATGGTGGTCAAACCTGGGGCTCTGGCTGGATTTATGGCCTTATAGGCATACCCGCTCGTGGTGGCATCCGGGACTATCAGATACGGATTGGCTCTGATGCCCATGGCACCTGGATATATGACTTTGTGCTTTATGCCGGTGAAGGCGGCGGCAACGGTGGTGTGATGGTGCTACGCCACCGCCCCCCTCTCCAGAATGCCCACTGGACAACCATCGTCGCTGGTGATACCCTTCTGAAATTGGCCGCTGACCGCAATATAGAATCCCCCCAGCACCTGTTCTGCGCCTGGGAAACCCAGAGCGGGAAGATCAAGATGATGAGCTCAAAAGACTCGGCCCAGACCTGGGGAAACCTGCGGTATGTCACCACAGGATATCGAAGTGCTGCTCTCTGCGCCGGTGGTGCCGGTTATGTGTACATCGCCTTTGCCAGTATCACTGATTCTATCAAGTACATCATCGGCCGTTACACCAACAACCTGGTAAGCCCGAGCATAGCGTTCAACACCATAGACTCAAGCCCAAACAGCCGGTACCGGCACATCTCCATCGCGGCTGACCGGGAGGGTGCTGGCCCGTCCCAGACCGCGATTGCGCTCGTTACCTACGAGTATGTTCCCAACGGCAACATTGGGCCCAGGTATAGCTGGACAACCACCGGCGGTGTATCCTGGAGCTATTCCCTCTGGCCGGTTACCAATCAGCCGCGTCAAACCTGGGATGGCCGCCATCCTTACATCCGCAACTCTTACCCTAGCTCTACCACGGCTTTCCGGGCTGTGGTCACGATGCCGGAAAACACCACCGGTTGGGACACATTAGTCTATGCCTTTGCCCGTCCGACCAGTCCAACCAACTGGGAAGCCCGAGCTACCCCGAACGACTTTCGCATCACCGGTGAGTTTGGCGGACGCGTTGACTACTCCAGCGAAATCTATGGCGGCGGGTACATCGCCTACCGCAAACACGGTGACAAGAAGATATACTTCGACGGCTGGAACTGGACCGGGGTCGAAGAAGGAGAAAAGCCTGCCGCGCCCAGGAACGAGAATACCCGCACAGCGACCTTGCTCTGCGAGGACGCAGCGCTCAATCTCAACCTCCCCCATTCTACCACGGTCCGGGCCATCCTCTATGATGGAACCGGCCGCGTTGTCAGGGAGGTATTCAACGGAACACTCGGTGCAGGCAACCACCGGGTGCCAATCCGAACCGAGAACCTGGCACAAGGCATCTACTTCCTGAATCTGGACCTGAACAACAAATCCCAGACCACCAAACTCGTACGCCTGAAGTAGACAACTACCGGAAACTCTGCGGGGAGGCCACAAGCCTCCCCGCTCTCTTGTCAGACTGTAATCTCAGACAGACCTGAAAGCCATGTCCAGCGCCTGGTCAGGGCTGTCAGCCTTCTCAACCCCTTCAATCTCCCAGGTGTTGAGCCCGATAACCCGCTTGCCCATCTTCAAGGCAAACCCGAGTTCCGAAAGGGTCCCATCCGAGCCGCCGACCGCCACAAGCACGTCCGCAGTCCTCATAATCGCC
>JAUWNN010000091.1 GCA_030612625.1 Caldifarciminota bacterium | reverse complement strand
CGGCGCAGACGCTGCCGCCGAGGCATGGAACGCAGTGCCGAAGCAATCTGCTGCCGCGCCACACCGGAAGATGGCCACGCCCGCCTCCGGCGGACTCGCAATGACAGCAAGGGAAGACATAGTCTGCAGTTCTGCTTTGCGCGTTCTCCGTGTCTTCGTGTTTCCCCTCTCCACTCCGGTTCTCAACCTTGGCGCTCTTGGCGGCCTTGGCGGTTGTCTCTTCCCTCTTCGTGTCCGTCGTGGCAAGCATCTGCTAAACAGAAAACTTCCTGAAACTGGCCATGAACGCCTGCTGGGGAATCTCTTCGCACTCTTCTTCGGTGACCGTGTCCGGGTCAACTTTGCTCACTCTCGTGCGCAGGACCAGGGCCCGGCACGCCTCGGCAATCCGGGCGTAATCAACCCCGCGCGGGCACCTGGTCCCGCATACCATGCAACTCGCGCACAGCCAGATGCCGTCCGAATCGAGCAGTTCCTGCACCCGACCGAGTTGCAGCAGCCTCATCGCCTGGCTCGGCACCGGGTCCATCTCCCCGCCGATTGGACAGCCCGCGGTACAGCACCCGCACTGGTAGCAATCGGCTATCACCTGACCGCTCAACTCCTCGATCTGGCGGGTCAGCTTCTCGGCGGCAACAGCAATAGCCATCAAAGACGGAGATGATAATTCCGCCTTTCACCACTGTCAAGCAAACCAGGAACCTGGCGTGATTTCAGCCGGTCTCCGCCTTCTGGCTGCTCCTGTGGGAACGGCTTGAGCCATCTGATGGGGCACCCTTCGACTTCGCTCAGGGCAGGCTCTGCGAGGACGCAGAGCCCTGCCGCGATGGAATGCTCCCGGTCTTTGCGATGAACACACTCGCTTTGCTCAGTGCAGGCTCCGTGACGCGGCAGTCTCGGGCCAGAGACCCTTCGTTGCACTCAGGGCGACGATGCACGTCGGATTGCCACGCCTGCCAAAGGCAGCCTCGCAATGACGAACGGATGTCACTTCCACACTCCAGACCACTTCGCCTTTTGCAGACCGCGGTGAAGAGAAGCTGAAGTGCGGCTTTGCTACTCGACTTTTATCAGCTTCTTGACACCGGCAAACTTATCCGTGACCAGCCGGCAGTAGTAGATTCCGCGGCTGACCGGCCGGCCGGTGTCGTCCGTGCTGTTCCAGATAACCTGGTGCAATCCCGGCTCCTGACGTCCAGCCCGCAGCGACCGAACCAGACAGCCGGTTGCCGAATAAATCCTCAGATTCACCCTTGATGCACGCGGCAGTCCGTACCGGATTACCATCTTGTTCCTGAACGGATTGGGCCTGCCTTTTCCAAGGAAGAACACGGTCGGGAGACCGGTCTGCTCTTCGATTCCCTGCCATGGAATCACCTCAAACGTATCCTGTACCATGTCATTCGCGGAATTCTCATCCGTGCCAAGCATTGTGCTGCACCGGGCCACATGAAACCCGAGCGGCTGTGCAATCCAGTCCCTGAACTCGACCGTATCCATCCCGCCGGCAGCAAGGTTGACCGATTGAGTATCCGCATACAGACCCTCAACCAGAAGCCTCACGTCAAATGCCTCGGCCACAGAACCCAGGTTCTGGACAATCGCCTTCGGTGTGACTACGCTCCCGGAATCAATCTCACCGACCGGCGCAACTATCTCGGTTGCGCTGACATCATGGGTTACACCCGTCCCGAACACCCCGATTGCGGCCAGGGCAAACGGCTGCGGGCCCTGAGGCACATTCCGCGCCTTCACTTTGATGGTCCAGGTCCCGAGCTCCGGGTTGTCCTGCCGGAAACACTCCTCAACATTCAGGGTGTCGTAAATTCCCCCAGGCTGGGACTGGCCGCCCGAGTAGACATTACCTTTATACTCGGTGCCGGTGGGAGAAATCACGGTAAGGTTCAAGTCATTGACCAGAATCAGCGCGGCCTGCATCACGCCCGGGTAGTCAGACCAGCAGAGCGTCACCCTGAAAGGCCAGACCGCACCGTCCACATTCACAGTGAACAGGGCCGAATCCCCGGTCTGCAGGCCGGTAGTGTCATCCTCAATCCACAGCACGCTCTCGTCACCCTCAAAATAGAGCGAAGAGTCAAGGTTAACCCTGCCCCAGCCGACATTATTATCCGGCACAGTCAACCCGGAAATGTCGTTGTCCGCGCCGACAATCGCAACCGCCTTGTTGAGGGCCGCCGATATTTCCCGGGGCTGGCCGGTCAGAGTGTCCCCGGTCGGGTAGAACCCCAGCCTGAAGTAACAGCGAATCAGAGCGGTGGCAGCGGTCATGTTCGGAGTCGACATCGAAGTTCCCGTGCCTGACCGGTACGACGAAGCCCCGGTATGGGATGCAGAATAGACATCCTTGCCCGGTGACACCAGTTGAGGCTTGCGCCGGCCGTCCGCGGTCGGCCCGCGGGAAGTGCTGGTGTAGATATTACGGCAGGCCGTCCCGTTCTCAGTACCACCGGTCGCAATGATGCTCTTGGCATTCACCGGATGGCCCATTTTGTTGCTCCCATAGTTGCCCATCGAATTGCAGTGCATGAACTGACGGTGGTTCCAGACAAACTGGTCCGCGGTCATGTCTGCGAACACGTAAGTATTGAACGTGTCCTTGCGCGACAGGCTCATCGAATGGTTCAGCGCCCGCAGCCCGGAAACGCCGGAATCCGGCCCTGCAAACCAGACATTCATATCCCAGCCCGAAGGAAAAGCCTGGTAGTACTGGAAGTAGAGCAGCGCATCCTTAGCCAGGCCGTCGTGCCAGGAACTACCGCCGACTTCGTCGTCGTTCCCGCACAGGGTCCCGCCCGTATGAGTGCCGTGCGACCCGGCTCCCTGGGTCCCGAAATAGTGAATTACTTTGCGGTGGGTCGGGCTCGGCGTGTTGTTAATCGTATCCCGGAACTGGTCATGGCCCACCCAGAGCTGGGTGTCGGTCAGGCCGCAGACGACATACCTGCCGGTCACGCCTTTATGCCAGATGGTTCGGGTGGTATCGCTCGCCGAATACCCGTGCTGGTCAACCCACTGGACGTTCATGTTGTCCGGCGTGATTTCGCCGTACGGCTCAACCCAGAACACACCCGGCAGCCGGGCGACAGCCGCAATGGCTGAGCCGTCAATGTCCAGCTTCACACTTTTGTTCCACCGGTTGAACTCGGTCACGATATTTGTGCCACCCAGGGCCCTGAGTTGTCCAAGCACCTGATTCTCATCTTCCTTGTCGAAGAAAACCACAATCAGGGTCTGGGGCCCATCCACTGTCTCAAGTCCGGGAATCAGCTTGTAAGCCGGCTGAAACAGGCCAAGCCAACGCACCTGGGGCAAACCCCGGATTTCCTTCATCCTGGTTTGAGCCACGCGGGCGATAAAGGTATAGTTCGGCAGGTACCAGAGCAAATCAGCACCCAGTTTCTCGACCCCGGCTTTCCATTCAGGCCGGATTGGGCCTGGGAACTGAATCAGGTAATACCCGTAATCCCGGTCATAACCGTCAATCGCAAGCCGGGCAGGAAGCTCTGGAATCCGCTCCAGCGGGTCGAACGAATAGCCTTGAACCAGACTGATGTTCATCGGTCCGGTTTGTTCTAGTGGCAGGCTGACTTTGGGCACCGCAGAGCCAATCCCGGCCACAAGAACAACCAGGACCACTGCAGCAAGTTTGTGTGACATCGGCATCTCCTTTCAGTTTTTGCGCCCAGAGTAATTATACCTCACAGCAGTAGTTAATCCAAGGACAAATCACCTGCCCCCCGGCGTCCGTCATTGCGAACGCTCTGCGTCCGTCGGAAGACCGACCGCTACGCGAGCGCAGGTGCCATCCGATGGCTCAACGGAGTGAGTGCGGCAATCCTCCGGCAGAAGACTGCCACGTCGCTTCGCTCCTCGCAGAGACAGACAAATCGGAACCGGGGCCAACAGGCGCTGTGGAAAAAGATGGGCCGGGAAATCCCCGCCCATCTCAGCTTTCTGCTTTCCCTTTATTCTGTCATTCGTTATTCGCCATTCGGAACTCGCAATTCAACCTCAGCTTCTACTGTTTGACCACCAGTTTTCTGGTAGCAGTGAATCCGTCAGCATCAAGCTGTACCAGGTACACACCCGCGCTGAACCCACGCAGGTCAAGGTGTGCCGACCCTCGGGCGATTGCGTACATTACCTGCCGGCCGGTCACGTCGTATAGCGCGATTCTGACCGGTGTGGCCCGGGCCGGAACAAACCGGATATGGCAGAAGTCGTGGCAAGGGTTGGGACTGACTTGTATCTGGAACGGCTCTGGCCGAACCGGGGTTTCTTTTGTACCGGTCCAGAAGAACGGCAAGCCCATTTCAACTGACCGCTGAAACGGCCGGGACACCGCATATCCGGTAAGCACATAAAGCGAACACGGTTCGATTACTACGCCGGCATGGGAACGGCGACGCCGACGGAACGATATCTGGGTTATCCAGCTATTCGTCCCGACATGGTACCGGTCAACCCGGTTGAAGTATGTGCTTGAGCCACTCTGACCACCGCAGACATATATGAAAACACCGGAATCAGGATGAGTTACCGCGTGCGCGGTTGCCCAGCCCCGGGCCTGGGGCAGACTGGCGATTGACTGCCAGGTATTGGCCACAGTATTGTACGCATAGCAGTTACTAATCGCATTGGAACCGGATGAGAATCCGCCGAACAGATAGATGGTGTCGTTGACCGTAGCCGCGGCCGGGTCGCGCAGGCTTCTCGGCACGTTGGCAACGCTCGACCAGTTCTGAGTTGCCGGGTCAAACACCCGCGCTCCGTTGGTCGAACCCGAACCAGACACCGAGCCGCCGAAACAGTAAAGCTTGCCATTGCAGGTCGCCATTTCGTAGTAAAGCAGGTTGGACACCGGGGCCGGGCCGACAACCGACCAGGTGTTACCGGTCAGGTCAATCATCGTCATGGAATTGTAATAGCCACGGCGATGGCTGGCCCAGCCGACATAAATCGTGTCGCCGATTATCTCAACATCATGGTTGTGGACCCCGTGTCCCGGATGCTCAAGCGTGGTATCCACAGTCCAGGAATCCCCGACCGGGTCGAATATCTGCTGGAACGCATAACTGGTGTCAGCCGACATCGTATTGCCGCAGACAACCCGTATTTTGCCATCCGGGTCGAGGACGCCCGCGGTTCTGGTCAATCCTACTGGGATACTATCGCGGAAAGACCAGATGATGGAATCGGTCCAGGAAATCGGTGAGTTGCCGGGAAGACGCAGTGCAGGATTGAAATAAGGGTCACCGTTGTCACAGGCCGGCGTCTGGAAATCGCCAGCCGAAACTGAACCCAAGGCAAGCCCGGAAATCAGGCACAACCCCAGGACTGGCAAAAGTACTTTGTCTAGCATACAACCCTCCTTCTCGGTTGTATATTTGCTGCACTCGGGCCAGGCCGGACAAGAAAGAGTCGGGCGTCCCGAACGCCCCGCCCCTTTATTTATAATTCTAGCATTCCGACCCAACCCATAATAAGACCGTAGCCATTCATGTCAACCTGAAGTTCGGAACCCCTGGGCAAGCTTTCACTCCCAGGCCATGTCCATGTTGCGCACACCAAAAGATAGGCGGGGAAATCCCCGCCCATCTTTAGCTTTCTGCCTCAGCCTCTACTGTTTCACCACCAGTTTTCTGGTAGCAGTGAACCCGTCAGCATCAAGCTGTACCAGATACACACCCGCGCTCAGGTCGCGCAGGTCCATGGGGTGACACCCTTGCGCTGCGCAGGGTGTCACCCTGACACGCTTGACCGACCGACCAGCAACGTCAAACACCGTGATTATGGCCGGCCCGGCCTTGGGCAGGGTGTAGCGCAGGGTCACAAACCCGTCCGCAAGCGGATTCGGGGTAATCCGCAGCCCGCATACCGCTGACCGCTTACCGCTCTCCGCCATTACGCCTGCATTGCTGCCCGTAGCCCGTGGTCCGGTGTGCACGTATCGCCACAGCTCACGGGTTTTGTTGCCCTTGAGCGCGAAGAACGCACTGTCACCCACGTATGCGATATCGGCTCCGTGCTTCACCCGTCTCTTCCGTCCGGCCGAGCCGTACACCGGTATCGTATCAAGCTCAGCCCAGCAGGTGGAGTCACCGTCCATGCCGTTCTGGATTATGGCGCACGAGAAGAACTGCTGGGTATTGCCGCCCTTGATCGCGTAGAACGTCCTGTCGTCTCCAAAGGCAGCACAACCGCCGTCCTTGGACTTCTTGTTCTTGAGCCGGCCGCTGTGCAGGCCTTCAAGCGGCATGCCTTTGATGTTCGGGCCCCAGGTTCCGGTACTCAGGTCGTACTTGTACATATGGTGGTTGGTGCCGTCATGGTACTTGGCCATGTGGGCAACCAGGAACGGCTCTGCGGGCGGCTCAGGCTGGGGGTTAAAGCCGACCCAGGACCCTTTATCCCACTTGCCGCGCGGGCCGGACGGCGCTTCAACCAGGCTGGTGTCCCAGAACTGACCCGGGACATTGAACCGGTAGAATTCGGTCTTGTATCCCTTGAGCAGGTACACATAGTCGGAGTCCGAGTCCGTGTTTGCCGGAACATATGCCATGTCAGTGCCGCCTTTTACTTTCTTGCGGAACCCGCCAAGCGGCACATCAGACATCTCGGTCCAGGTATTGGCTCCGATGTCGTAACGCCAGTACCCGAGCGTGTTATTACCCTGGGTCACATAGATGTACTGGTCGCCGTCGCAGACACCCTTGGAGCCCTTTCTGGGTATCTTTCTTGCCCACTTCGGGTTCGAATGGGTCTGATACGGCATCCCGGTCAACTGAGTCCAGGAATTGGCAGCCGGGTCATAGGAATAGAAATCAGTGGTCTTGTTGCCCTTGGCCGCATAAATCAAACCGTTGGCCGCGCAGTATGCCAGCCAGGCGCCGCGCTTCACCGGCTTGCCCAACAGACCCGAAGGCATTGACTCCACTTCAGTCCAGCCTGAAGGCCACTGGTGCCTTACTCGTACAACACCGGTCTTCTTGTCGTTCGACGGCTGCTCGTCACCGGTCAGCTCGGTCGAACAGGACACCACATAGGAGCCCGCACTCGGAGTCCAGACCGGGAAGGTCAGGTACTCATTGGTATTGGGTGCATGCGGTCCGGTTACCGTGGCGGTCTGGTCATAAGCGCTGCCGATTTTCATCCTGACCTGGTACCCTGATTGGCTGTTGGCACCGTAGTTGTAAACCAAGCAGGCCGGGGTTATCGGACTGCCCGGAGTAGCAGTTCCGACCGGGGTCAGCAGGCTGCTTACTCCGACATCAGCGTCAAACCGTATCACTACCCAGCCGGTCTTCTTGTCGTTCGCTGGCTGCATATCGCCGCTGAGTTCAGTTTCGCATTCGACCGGATAGGTGCCCTTGGGATTGCTCGCTGTCCAGTTCGTGAAAGTATTGATGTACTGAACGGTTCCCGGCAGGTGGTTCGTGACCGGTGCGGTATGGTCATAAAACGTGCCGATTCTCATCCTGACATTGTAGCTCTCAGTGGTGTTGCCGTAGTTGTACACCGAGCAGGCCGGGGTCACAACAGTACCCTGGTCAATGCACCCGGCCGGCGCAACGATCAGATGGCAACCTACATCTTTGGTGTTCGGCCGCAGCACGCTGACCGTACCCGAGCATTTGTCATTGCCGGGTTGTACGTCACCGGTGAGTTCGGTTGAACAGGTAACAGGGTGGCTGAATCCGGTCTGAGTTGCGTTCCAGTCCGGGAACGTGACATACTTATATGTTCCGGGTGCGTGGCCGGTCACCGGTGCGGTGTGGTCGTAGAATGAGCCGATTTTCATCCTGACATTATAGCTCTCATTGGTTGCACCGTAGTTGTAGACCGAGCAGGCCGGGGTCACAGTAGTTCCATGGTTGATTGACCCGGTCGGTGCTTCAATCTTGGTGCAGCCGACATCCTTATTATCCACTACGGTGACTCTGTTGGTCCACCGGTCATTGGTCTGGTCGACATCAAAGGCCAGTCTCGTGCTGCAGGCAACAGTATGCGTACCCAACTGGGTTGCATTCCAGCCGGTAAACGTGACATACTCGGTGGCTCCGGATGCGTGCCCGGTCACCTGGGTGCTCTCTTCATAGAATGAGCCGATTTTCATCTCGACCCAGTAGTTCTCGGTCGTGTTGCCGTAGTTATAAACCGAGCAGGCCGGGGTCACAGTAGCGCCGTTGTATATGGTCCCGGTCGGGAACAACCAACTGGTTGTCGGACGCCCGACATCCCGGGTGAGACCGCACACTTCTTTGTGCTCAACGTAGAAGTCAATCAGCGTAAACGGACCCCAGACATATCCCTCTTCGAAGTATTCGGGCATCTGGGGCTGGTGCGGGATGTCTCTGAACAACGGCGGCTCGTCAATGACGCACACCGGCCGGTCGCCGTTCTTGTCAATAGTCAACAGGTGGAAATCCTCCTGCCCGGGCTGGAAACCGGTGTTGTACCCGGCTATCGCAAACCCGCCGGTGCGGGAATCTAATATCATCGGATACGCCCTGTCGTCCAGAATGTCAGGGTCATGCGGACTTGGATGTACCCTGCCCCAGAGCGGCGCGCCGAGGCTTAGCCGGTCCACCTTGAACACCAGGAAGTTGGAGTTCGGCGGAGCCCCGGGTCCCTTGCGCGGAGTCCAGCCCGAAACCACGTAGTTGTTGTCGACCGGGTCCCAGACCAGCGACTTGTCATCCATTACCCTTTCTTCGTTGTACTCCTCAACGGAATTCCAGCCGTAGATGTTGTTCCACTGGGTATTGCCGTTATGGTCCAGTTCCCAAACGAAGATATTGGTGTCAGCCGTAGCTCCCTCAAGCGCGAAGCTGTTGGTCCAGCCCGCGACCGCAATGTTGCCCGTGGTCTGATTGAACTCGACCGAGTACGCCTCGTCCTGTTCTTCTCCTGCGATCAACTGGCCCCAAAGCGGGAACCCGTCGGCCCGAATTCCCATCACAAAAGCGTCGAAGTTGCCGGGAGCTATCGCTTCGCTTCTGCCCACTACCGCGTAGCGCGTAAGGCCGCCGGAGGGTATTTCGATGATGCCATAACCTTCGTCAATGAGGGGCACGGGTTCCACCATGTACCTGAAGTCGTAGAGGCTCCACCATTGCAGGACGCCGACAGGGTCGAACTTCCATACCGCGATGTGCCGCTCTCCGGCGTGGGGCCAGTCATAGTCGGTCCATCCGGTAATGATGAATCCGGGGTCCACGACGGTCTGGACTATCGAAAACGCCTTGTCATCCTGGCCTGTATGGATACCCAGTACCTGCGTGCGGGCCAGGATGTTTCCTAACTGGTCCAGGTGGGCGACGAAAATGTCTGATGCTCCCGGTGGGGCCGGGGGAACCACGCTCTGGCTCCGGGTCCAGCCGGTTACCCAGTAGGTGCCGTCTACCAGATCCGTCACCATCGACGTTGCCTCATCGTCATAGTCCTCCGGTTCACCCGGCGGCGTAGCCCTGACCCAACTCGGAACCCCGAACGAGTCGGTTCTCACTATCAGAACGTCATGATTGGGGTGAAGCTGGGCATCGGTGTATCCGGCCAGCACGTAGCCCAGGTCCTCGCTCGCCTCCTGCACCAGCGCATACGCCCGTTCATTGCCGGTAGGGGTCCCGATGCTCATGCAGGGCAGGTTCTGTGCGAACAGCAGGGCCGGGACCATAAGGCATATAGCCACCAGCCCGGCCCGCGTCGTAGACTGCATCTCTCTCATTCAAGCCTCCTTATTTTTGCCGGTGTCAGCCTGCGCCCCGGGCCAACCCGGCGTTTCTTTATAGGGTAACACCCTTGCGCTGCGCAGGGTGTCACGCTGCCCAATCAACTCGCTATGTTTCCAGCGAATCAGTCAGTTGTCCATGATCGGATGTACCCAAATCGGACGATTGCAGTATAGAATCCGCCAACTCCATGTCAAGCAAAAACTCGAATCCGCAGATGAGGAAAGCCCTTGGGAAGGGCGTCGGCTTTGCCGCCGCTCTGTCTGCTGGGACGGCTCGCCAGCCCATTAGGAGTGCGAAGGCTTGCCACTGCTTTGTATTGCCGGAAGCGTGCTTCCGGTTCTGAAAGCGGCAGCGTGCTGCCGCAGTCCAAAGCCGGAAGTCGTCCGGCACGTTCACCCGGTCACACTTGAGGCTGGTCTTCATCGCTATTCATCGCAGCATTTCACCTCAATCCATTTTACAATATCGTCTAATGGAGTCAGGTCTGTGAGCCAAGTGGCCGGTAAGTAGCCAGTAAGGCTAAATATGCCGTAAGTTGCGCACTTAGGGGTAGAAAAGGCGACTGAAAAACGATACCCAGGGGTCGTCCCCCTCATGCTTTCCCTCGTCGTTTGGAAGGTCACTTCCTCGGGCTTTGGGAAGGTCATTTCCCGAATCGCCTGGAACGCCTTCTGCACCGTCCTCAGGTGTGTGCTCTCCTATGCCATCTGTCCGGCCATCTGAAGTGTATCCTGGTCGGTTCCCTGTCCGGTCATCTGACTCACCACTCTGCACAA
>JAUWNN010000171.1 GCA_030612625.1 Caldifarciminota bacterium | reverse complement strand
CGGACATTCTGGCAAGAATCAGGTCCGGCCTCGGGAACTGGCAACCGGCACCCGTGCCTGAGCTCAAAGTGCCTGAACTCAGCTTTCCCGAAGGACTGAAGGTCAAACTTATCACCAGGCCTGACTTGAACCAGTCATATGTTGCGCTCGGCCATCCCGGGATTTCGATTTCCCATCCTGACATGCTTTCGGCCCGGCTGATGTCCTTCATTCTCGGCGGGTCAGCTTTGGGTTCTCGCTTAGGGGAATCGGTTCGGGAAAAAGGTGGTCTTGCTTACGACGTCCGGTGCTGGTTTGACCGCCGCGGCCTTGCCGGCGCTTACCGGGCAACAGTTCAGACCGCGAACCCGGGTGAAGCGATTAGCAAGATGCTTGCCGAAATCCGCCGGATGCGCGATACCGGTCCAACGGAAAAGGAACTGACAACCGCGCACAACTACTACACCGGCAGCTTCCCGCTTCGCTATAGCTCATCCCGTGGCAAACTATACCAGACTCTTCTGCTTGAACTGTACGGACTGGGAACTGACTGGCTGGATACCTTCCCGGACAAAATAAGAGCCCTCACCCTGTCAGACCTTGCACCCGCGGCCAGGGAACATCTTCATCCAGGTCAGTATGTGATGGTGATAGTTAGTAATGTCACCAGGGATGACCTGGACTTGCCTGACGCCGAATGGCTGGAATGAACCACAGATGATTGGAGCGAAGCGGAAAGTGCCATAAGATGGCACAGCTCAAGCTCTGCCTGCTGAACGACGGGTTCTTTGGTCTGGACGGCGGTGCGATGTTCGGAGTAGTCCCGCGCGTCCTGTGGCAGAAGACAAACCCGCCGGACGAACGCAGCCGAATCAGGCTGGCGCTCAGGCTCCTGCTCATCACAACGCCCGAAGAACGCATCCTGGTCGACACCGGCATCGGTACCAAGCACGGACCCGAATTCGACGCCATGTTCAATGTTGACCGCTCCGACAACCTCGACGCCGCCCTCTCCCGACTGAACCTCAACCCGGAGGAGATCACGACCGTCATCCTGACCCACCTGCATTTCGACCATGCCGGCGGCGCGACGAAACTGGATGATTCCGGCAAGCCCGTCCCCCGCTTCCCGAACGCCCGGTACGTAGTCCAGGAAATGGAGTGGCACGACGCGACCCACCCGAACCGCCGGACCCGCGGCTCCTACCGGGCCGATGACTTCCTGCCGCTCGAAGCGGCCGGTAAACTGGAACTGGTGGACGGCGACACCGAACTCATGCCCGGGGTGAAACTCCTTCGCACCGGGGGCCACACCCGCGGCCACCAGATTGTCCTGGTCGAATCCGAAGCCCGGACTTGCGTCTACTGGGCCGACCTCGTCCCGACCTGCTCCCACGTCAACATTCCCTACATCATGGGGTATGACCTGTTCCCGCTCGACACAATGAAGCAGAAAGAGGAACTTATCGCCCGGGCCGCAGCAGGAAAATGGGCCTGCGTCTTCGAGCACGACCCTGAAACCGAACTCGGACTCATCACTTCAACTGACGGCAGGTATCGGGTCCGGAGCATCTCACCAACCCCGACCAAAGGAGCAGAAAATGAGCAATAGCCTGCGTTTCATTTTCCACCCCCAGTCGATTGCCGTTATCGGCGCGTCAACCAGGAAAGGCAGCATCGGTCAGGCCATGTTCGCCAATATCCTGATGAACGGGTACACCGGCGTCGTCTTCCCGGTCAATATGAGGGCCAGAAGCGTTCTCGGGGTCAAAGCCTACCCTTCGGTGCTGCACGTCCCGGACGAAATCGACCTCGCCATCCTGGTCGTCCCGGCCCTGGCCGTACCCGAGGCCCTGTCCGAGTGCGGCGAGAAAGGGGTCAAAGCCGCTATCGTCATCAGTGCCGGGTTCAAAGAACTGGGCCCGACCGGCGCGAAACTGGAGCAGAGCGTCCGCGAGCGAGCCCACAAGCACGACATCAGGCTCATCGGTCCGAACTGCTTCGGCATCATCAACACCGACCGGAACTCCCGGCTCAACGCGACTTTCGGCCGGGTAATGCCCGGGCACGGCAATATCGCCTTCATATCCCAGAGCGGCGCGGTCGGAGTCAACGCGCTCGAATACGCCGAAGCCGAAGACGTCGGCCTCTCCAAGTTCGCTTCAATCGGCAACAAAGCCGACATCAACGAAAACGACCTGCTCGCCTTTCTCGGGGATGACGATGAAACCGACGTTATCGCGTTCTATCTCGAAGACCTTGTCAACCCCAGGGAGTTCATGCGCATCGCCCGCGAAATAACTTCACGCCCGGACCGGCCCAAACCGATTCTCGCAATCAAATCCGGCCGCACGTCCGAAGGAGCCAGGGCCGCCTCATCCCACACCGGGGCTCTGGCCGGCTCGGATGAAGCGTACAACGCCTTCTTCGCCCAGGCCCGCGTGCTCCGGGTCCAGACAATCAGCGAACTGTTCGCCAAAGCCGCGGCCATGGCCTACCAGCCCGCTCCCCAAGGCTCGCGCGTGGCAATCCTGACCAATGCCGGCGGCATCGGAATCATGGGAACCGACGCCTGCATCGCCAACGGTCTGCAGATGGCAGAACTGACCGACGAGACCCACACGGAAATGAAAAAGCACCTCCCCCCCACTGCATCGGTCCACAACCCGGTCGACATCATCGGGGACGCGGATGCGCAGCGCTACGGCACTGCACTCCGGCTCATGATTGCCGACAAGAACGTCGATGCTGTCATGCCGGTATGGACCCCGACGCTGATGGCCGAAACCATCGACATTGCCAGAATTATCGCCGGTGTGGGCAAAGACAGCGACAAGCCGATTCTCGCCTGTCTCCAGACCATGGGTGACAACGAGGAAATCCGCCAGGCCTTGCTCAAATCCAGAATCCCATTGTACCAGTTCCCTGAGAACGCGGCCCGCGCGCTCGGGACCATGGCTCAGTTCGCCAGTTGGAGCAGACGCGCGCCTGGAGAAATCATCAACTATTCGGATACCCGTCCTGAAGCCGTACGCGAGATTATCGACCGGGCGAAATCAAGGAGCCCGGTCTTCCTGTCCGAGCCCGAAGGCCATGAAATCCTTGCGGCCTACGGCTTTCCCGTGCCCGGATTCCAACTGGTCAAGACCATTGACGAAGCGCTCGCCGCGGCGCGAGAAATCGGGTACCCGGTTGTGCTGAAAATCGTCTCGCCCGACATCCTCCACAAGACTGACTTCGGTGGAGTCCGGGTCAACATCACCGATGATAACGACATGCGTACCCAGTTCGCCGGCCTGCTCAAGACAGTCGAGGCAAAGAAACCGGGAGCTCGTATCTGGGGCGTCCTTGTTCAGCAGATGGCGCCGAAAGGCACCGAGACCATCCTTGGGATGAAGCACGACCCGCAATTCGGGCCCCTGCTCATGTTCGGCCTGGGCGGAATCATGGTCGAACTGCTCAAAGACGTCATCTTCCGCCTGGCCCCGGTCAGCGACAAGTCGGCTGAATCGATGGTCACCGGCATCAAAGCCCACCAACTGCTCGAAGGCTTCCGCGGTGAACCGCCGCGCGACTCGGAGAAAATCAAGGAATGCATCCAGCGGTTGTCGCAACTCGTCACCGACTTCGAGGAGTTCAGTGAAATCGACATCAACCCGCTGCTGGTCTACGAGAAAGGCAAAGGCGCGCTCGTGCTCGACGCCCGGTTCCTGCTCAGATAACCAACACAGTAAGAACCAGCGAGACGACTTCGATACCAGCAAGACGGACTAATGTCCCGAAAACCGATATAGGATTGGCCACGAAAGCACGAAATCCACGAAGGGTGAACCTCCCGGACCCGGAACTGGTATTACCTACCCGGTGAACGCCAGGCCAGCATTCAAGTTCTTTTCCAGGCCGCACGGTTACTGTTTCTCCGTTTCGTGTTCTTCGTGTCTTCGTGGCTCTATTTCGGTTCTTGGGAATGTCTTCAGAGCATGACAATGGGTCCCACAGGTTCGGACCCTGCCCGGAACCGACATATCCCCGGATAACTCTCCAGATTGCTTCCTGAATCGCCTGCCAAATAGCCTTCCGGATTGCCTGCCGAATAGCTTCCCGGATTACCTTCCGGATGCTCAGCCAGGTGCTCCTCCAGGTTGCCCTGCTCATTGCTCTGCCCGTAGCTCGGCAGACTGCGACTCAGGTAGTTCTCCAAGTACTCTGGGGAATTGACTGCGGAATGGAGTGCCGAATCATGAGGTAAATCACATGGAGAATCGTCTGCCTCATGGCCTGGCAGATTATCTGCTGGATGCCTTTCCAGATTACGCGGCCCGTTATCCCCCCCACTCTTAGGGGGACCGCTACCCGTCCGAACTGTGCTCCCAGCTAACTATCGAACCTGCGGAAGATGGGCCGGAACGACCCCCTGGAAATTGGTTTAAACCTGTTTATACTTACCCTGTGGCTGGATTCAGCGAGTTGTTCGCCTTACTCAGACCCAGGTTGCGGCTGCCATTGGCAAGAAAAGCAAACCCGGAATCACCGTAGTCTCCCGCCTGGAACACGGCAGGTTCCGAAACCCTTCGCTCCGCCTGGTCCTCGACTACCTGCTCTCCATCGCCACCCGGCGCTGGCACGACCTCGCACTTCTGCGCCGGCTTGCCGGATTCGTGTTCGAACGCTGGGACGCCACAAAACCTGCGACCTCAACCTGACCCGCCCGACCCGCTCAATTATCAGCCGCCAAGCATTGACAGCCAGGCATTCTGCGCCTATGCTGTCTGCATGCGGTTTCTTCTCAGGGGACTCAACCGGAAGGTCCGGGCCGCGGTCAAGCAATTCCGGGCCATCCGTCAGCGCCAGCCCTCGCGGCAACAGGCAGCCAACCAGGATGGCCGGAGCGGTCACATCCACGCAATCAGGGTGAGGGAATGCACAGAATCACACTTCAGGATGCACTAGACAACCTCTACCAGAAAGCTCGTGCAAACGGGGCGACGACGTCAACAGCCCGACTTCGCGTGCTGGCGGAGTTCTGCGTTCAGGAACTGGCTGGTCAGGGCCTGGTGGGGGCTCGAATCGACCCTGAGATTCCGGGGTTCGCTCGCGCGAAAGACTGGGATGTCGCGTGGTTGCACAACGGTAAGGCGAGATTGGCAATCTCGCTCAAGTCCCTGCTGGCGAATCTCGCCGGAACAGTGCCGAATCGCGGCGACGACCTGATCGGCGAGACGGCGAATATCCAGATGTACTCGCCGGAGACGGCCATTGGATACGCGGTGATATTCAATGTGGAAGACGACAGGGTCAGCCCGAAGCACAGGTGTACCTGGAGTGACCTGTTCCGCAGGCGACTACAATCCATTACGGGTCGGAAGGCACCACACTGGACCATCGGCACAATCGAGGCCTCGGCGTTCGTCGAAGTGGACTTCACGAGTGGCCCGAGGCTTGTCTCAGGGGCCGCTGAGGTCTCCGAGATGATCGCCACTCTGGCCAGGCTCGCACGAGAACGCAATCCTGACCTGGCCCAACCTGAACCCTAGTCTTCCATGCAGCGAGCGACCCGCGAGCAAGACACGACCGAGCGTGTCCCGACGAAGCACCGCCTGGTCGAAGGCGATGCCCGGGACCTGTCGTTCATCGCTGACGAGTCGGTTCACCTTGTCGTCACCTCGCCGCCTTACTGGACCCTGAAGAAGTACCGCGAGCACCCGGAGCAACTCGGCCACTACGAGGACTATGAAGGCTTCGTGGCCCAACTCGCCAAATGCTGGCAGCACTGCTTCCGCATCCTGGTTCCGGGCGGCAGGCTGGTCTGTGTGGTTGGCGACGTCTGTCTCTCGCGGCGCAAGTTCGGCCGCCACGTCGTAGTCCCGCTCCACGCCAACATCGTCCTCTCCTGCCGCAGAATCGGGTTCGACAACCTCAATCCCATCATCTGGGCCAAGATTGCCAACGCCAACTACGAAGTGAACAACGGCGGCGGCTTCCTGGGCAAGCCTTACGAGCCCAATGCCATCATCAAGAACGACATCGAGTTCATCCTGATGCAGCGCAAGCCGGGCGGGTACCGGAAACCGACAGCACAGCAGCGCAAGCTGTCGATGCTGACCAAGAAAGAGCACGGCGAGTGGTTCCGCCAGTTCTGGACCATGACCGGAGCCTCAACCAAACAGCACCCGGCCCCGTTCCCGCTCGAACTCGCCTACCGGTTGGTAAGGATGTTCAGTTTCGTCGGCGACACGGTGGTCGACCCGTTCTGCGGAACCGCCACCACCATGCTTGCGGCCATGAAAGCCGGTCGCAACTCCATCGGGGTCGAAATCGACCCCCACTACGTCGACATGGCCCGCAAGCGCTTGGAGAGAGAAACCCGCACGCTCTTCACCGAAGCCGAACTGGAGGTACATACAGCCAGCCAGCCCATCGGCAAGCCCGATTCCCGCACGGCCGCCGTCGCCGACAAGCCGCGCAGGCAGCCAAAGCCCGGCAGCGTCAAACGCACCCCAACCCGCCGAGCCAGGAAGGCGACCCAAAAAAGGAAGTAGATGAAGTTGGATAGGAAGGAAACGGACAGTGCGGCCCCAGGACTCCAGCGCTACCTTAGACGAAGAACATGAACATGAGTTCAATCGAGAAGTACCGGGAACGGGTTCGCAGCATTGAGAACACCCCCGAGTTCCTCCTGGAGGAAGTCAAACTGGCCTTTGCCGAGGAACTCTACTGCCTGCTGGAAGAGCAGGGCGTCACCCGGACCCAACTCGCTGAGCGCATGGGCACGTCCAGAGCGTACGTCACCAGAATCCTCAGGACCGACTACAACCTCACCGCCGAGACGATGGTCAAAGTGGCCCTTGCCCTGGACGCGCGCGTGTCGCTGCACCTGCATTCCAAAGACACCTGTGCCCGCCGGGTAGTTGAGCCTGGAGCCCACGCTCGGCACGCGAAAGCCAAGCGAAACAGACCCCGCACCCGGCAACCCGAGTTCGT
>JAUWNN010000036.1 GCA_030612625.1 Caldifarciminota bacterium | reverse complement strand
GGAGCTTGGTCCGAACACAGCCATTGACCGGTCGGTATTGATGCAAGGCGGTGAGCTCATTCTCGGGCCGAACTGTCGAATTGGGACTGGCGTGACAATCAGAGTGAAGAGAAGACTGCAGTTGGGGCCACGATGCCAAATTGGTTCTGACAGCGTCGTTGAAGGACACCACATCCGTATCGGCCGCGAGCTCTGGACCGGTCCTCACGTCCGGATCGGCGGAGGTTCCTGTTTCGAGGTGCAATCCGAACTGGTAATGGGCTACTGGTGCCATCTCGGCATGGGAACATTCATCAATACCGCACGTCGGGTTACTATCGGCAATGAAGTTGGAATCGGCACCGGCAGTGCCATCTACACTCATGGAGCCTATCAGTCTGTACTTAATGGATACCCGGCTGCATTTGCTCCGGTTGAGATTGAGGACAACTGCTGGATTCCAGGTGCGGTCGTAAACCCAGGCGTGAAGATCGGCCGTGGTGCAGTAATCGGTGTCGGCTCTGTTGTTACCAAGGACGTTCCTGTCGGTGCCCTCGCAGCGGGTATTCCGTGCCGGGTAATCAAAGACAACGCGTTCCCCCGGGTACTCAGCGCCGAGGACAGACAAGGGTTTTTCCGGAATTTCATGCGCACAGCGGCGGATGTCTTGGCTGACTTTACCGGTTCGCCAGCGAAGTACAAAGAGAACGAGCGAAGCACTACCATTGAGCAAACTGACCGCACGGTTTTCTTTCTCGAGGAGTTCAGCGGTCCGGTTGACGAGAACAGACACCTGATAGTGATTGCGCAACGGGGCAACCCAGGTTTGGACCTTGAGCACGCGAAATGCGCCAATCTCACGATTTTCTCGCTTGGTGCGCGTCGCATCCTGGGGCGGGCCGACCCGGTGACCGAGAAGGTGCGTGACCTCTTGCGTAGGTACGGAATCCGGTTCATGTCAGAATCGGTTGACGGTCGGTACGAGAAGTGGAATCAGAAATGAAAGTCTGGATTCTGAACCATTACGCTACGTCGCCTGATATGCCGGGCGGAACAAGACACTATGACTTTGCGCGGGAACTCTCCAAACGAGGTCACAAAGTCACAATTATGGCCTCAAGCTTCCACCACGGGTTGCGCCTGGAGATGAAGCTTTCAGAAAGAAACAGTTACAGGTTGGAAAACCACGGCGGGGTTCGGTTTGTCTGGCTCAGAACAGTAGCCTATTCGGGTAACGGCATTCGGCGGCTGATGAACATGCTTAGCTACTTCCGGCAGGCGGTCCGGTTCGGCCGGCGGGTGAAAAGCCCTGACTTGACAAAACCTGATGTCATACTCGGCTCTTCGGTCCACCTTTTTGCAGTTCTGGCCGCATACGTCCTGGCGAGAATTCACCACTGCCGCTTTGTGATGGAGGTCAGGGACCTGTGGCCCCAGACTTTGATTGATACCCACAGCTTTTCCCGCTGGCACCCGGCGGTGCTCTTGTTCGGATTGCTTGAGCGGTTTCTATACCGCCGGGCAGAAGCTATTGTAACCCTGCTGCCCAACTCCATTGACTACATTACTGCACGCGGCGGCAACCCCAAACGTATCATATGGATTCCTAATGGCGTTAGTCTGAAGGCAGGGTTGAGCCATCGGATGGCCCCTGCTCCAGGAGAGCAGAGCAAGGGGTCGAGGGGCCAAGGGTTCGAGGGTTCAAGAAACCGAACCCTGGAACCCTGGAACCCTGGAACCCTGGAACCCTTCTTCCTTTGTCTCTATATGGGCGGCCACGGTCAACCTGATGGCTTGCCCGTCCTGCTGGATGCGGCCAGAGTTCTGCAGCAGCGGGGAGAGCCGGTGAGAATCGTTCTTGTGGGTGACGGACCGTCGAAGCCCGGGCTTCAGAGCAAGGCTCGTAGACTGGGCCTGGAGAATGTCGAATTCAGGGACCCTGTTCCCAAGAGCAAAGCATGGAGCGTCGCCCGTATGGCCGACATACTGATATTCACCACTCATTTCACGCCCGTCCACCGATATGGCATTAGCCCTAACAAGCTGGCTGACTATCTTGCGTGGTGTAAACCCATTCTGTTTGTTGGCAATGTACCTAACAACGTGGTGGAGGATGCGGGTGCGGGTATTGTGGTTTCACCGTTCAGTCCTGAACAGGTGGCTGATGCGATACATTGCTTCAGGAAAATGCCAGCAACCGAACGGGCGGGATACGGAAGACGAGGACGGAAGTACGCCCTGGAGCAGTTGAACATAGCCAAACTGGCATCCAAGCTGGAAGTGGCCCTTTCCGTGAAAGGCGGAAGGCGGAAAGCGGTAAGCGGAACGCGGTTGGTCAAGCGGCTGATGGACGTAACAGGGAGCTTGGTTGCTTTAGTTCTGACTGTGCCATTGCTCGGGCTTGCCGCGCTGGCGGTCAGGATATTTATGGGAAACCCGGTCCTTTTCCGCCCACGGCGGGTAGGACTCAATGACCAGGAATTCACGGTCTACAAACTCAGGACAATGCGACCGGGTGACGAGAGCGACGAGGCACGTCTCACTCGGCTTGGTCGTTGGCTACGGGCCTGGAGCATTGATGAATTGCCCCAGTTCCTTAATGTTCTGCGCGGGGAGATGAGCCTTGTTGGACCAAGGCCGTTGCCGCCTAGATACCTTCCCCGGTACAGTCCGGAACAGGTACGCCGGCACGAAGTGAAACCGGGTATTACCGGCTGGGCTCAAGTCCACGGCCGGAATGCGACGACCTGGGATGAACGGATGGCGCAGGATATGTGGTATGTTGACCATAAAAGTCTCCGGCTTGATATGAAGATTCTCTGGCTGACCATAGCCAAGGTATTGAAACGGAAGGGCATCAGCGCGCCGGGGACAGCGACGATGCCCGAGTTCAGGGGCGATGAAGGATAAGGTGCAGAGAGTTGTAATAGTCGGGGCTGGCGGGTTCGGTCGCGAGGTGCTGTGGCTCTGTGAAGAGGCGAATAATGAAAGCCCACAGTGGGATGTCCTGGGCTTCATAGACGAGAACCCTGAGACCTGGGGCAAAGAGACCTGCGGCCGGCCTGTGCTTGGTGGACTACAGTGGCTGGATAATAGGACACGCGGGGATGTCGGGATTCTGTTTGGAGTTGGGAGCCCGGCTGTGCGTAAGAGACTCACTGAAAGGCTGGCACCGCTCGGACTGTGTTTCCCCAGCGTAATTCATCCCGGGGCCAGGCATTCAAACTTCGTTACTGTTGGCGACGGCACGATTGTCACCGCCGGGAACATCATCACGACTCAGGTTTCAATCGGTGCGATGGTAATTGTCAATCTGGGCTGCACCATCGGTCACGATGTAGTCATTGAAGACTTCTGTACCATTGCCCCCGGATGCAATATCTCCGGCTGGTCAAAGCTCAGGACTGGCGTTGAGTTGGGCACCAGAGTGGCAATTATCCCGGGCCGCGTAGTAGGTGAATGGTCAGTGATTGGCGCTGGCGCGGTTGTGACCAAGGATATTCCTTCCCATGTAACTGCGGTCGGCATTCCAGCAAGGTGGAAAGAGTGAAAGTGCCGCTGTCAAGCCCCTGGCTTACCGAGATGGAGAGGCAGAAGGTCCTCCAGACACTTGGGGCCAGCCGACTTTCTTTGGGCCCAACGGTGGCCGAATTCGAGCGGTGCGTACGGAGATATGTCGGGGCCAAGTACGCGGTTGCGGTCAATTCAGGGACTTCGGGTCTTCACCTTGTTGTGCGGGCGCTGGGCCTGGGTGAAGGTGATGAGGTGATTACGACACCGTTCAGCTTCATCGCATCGGCAAACTGCTTGCTGTTCGAACGTGTGAAGCCGGTCTTTGTGGACATCGACCCGCAGACCCTGTGTCTTGACCCGGAAAAGGTGGAAGCCGCGATTACGAAAAAGACTAAGGCGATTCTTGGGGTGGATGTTTTCGGCCACCCGGCAGACTGGCCTTTCTTGCGCCGAATTGCGCGTCGCCACGGCCTGATGCTGATAGAAGATTCATGCGAAGCGCTTGGTTCAGAGTTGAACAACAGGAAGTGTGGGACATTCGGTGATGCGGCGGCATTTGCGTTTTATCCCAACAAGCAAATAACGACCGGAGAAGGCGGAATGATTGTTACTAACCGGTGGCGAGTTGCTGAGCTGTGCCGGAGCATGGCAAACCAGGGACGGCGGGTTAAGAACGGGGCCTGGCTGGAACATGTCAGGCTGGGGTATAACTACCGGATGAGTGAAATCAATGCGGCCCTTGGGGTTGCACAGATGTGCCGGATCGGAGAAATCCTGAAGAAAAGACGGCAGGTTGCCGAGTGGTACAATCGACTACTCGGTGATGTGAATGGCATAGAGATTCCGTACGTTGCACGAAGGATAACCTTAAGCTGGTTTGTGTATGTCATTAGACTGGCTGACAGGTACGCAAGACAGGACCGCGATAGAGTCCTCGCCGGGCTGCGGAGTAAAGGGGTTGAGTGCAGTAATTACTTCCAGCCGATTCATCTGCAGCCGTTCTACCGGCGGGAATTCGGGTATCGGCGGGGCGATTTTCCGGTATGCGAGACGGTTAGCGACCGAACTGTCGCGCTGCCGTTCCATGCCAGGATGAAGCGGCACGATGTCGAAAGCGTGGTTAGAAATATGAAACGAGTAATATAGCACATAACGCAATATGCAATACGCATTACGCAGAAGGCCAGCGTCAAACGTTGAGCGTAATGCGTCGTGCGTCATCACGGGAGGGTTATCTTGACCGAAAGTCCAAAGTCCAAAGTCCAAAGTCCAAAGTCCAACTCTGAGGGGACTGCCGGGCACTACTGGGATGTCCTTGCGCGCCGGGTCTGGTTGCTGGTAGGAATTTTCGCCGGAGTCGCGCTAATAGTTTTCGCGGTTGGCGCGTTCCAGCAGCCGGTTTATCAATCGACCGCATCGCTCTTGGTTAGTGAAAACGGCATCGGTTCCGGCAAGATGGAGCTGTTCGGACACCGCTCAGCGGGTTGGTCGATGCGGGGACCAAACCTGGCAAATCACATTGAGATATTCAAGAGCCATACGCTGGCACGAATGGCTCTCGATACGCTACCGCGAGATATACGGGAGCAGTTGGCCAGCGCGTCTCTGGATGACCCGGTGCTGCTGCGCCGCGCTGTTGCGGTACGGCCGGTGCGCGATGCAGATGTCATCAGACTCAGCGTTCAAGCGGCCGCTCCAGAACTCGCCAGGGAATT
Organism: Caldifarciminota bacterium; assembly: GCA_030612625.1. Lineage (GTDB taxonomy): Bacteria > Hydrothermota > Tepidihabitantia > Tepidihabitantales > Tepidihabitantaceae > UBA3079. The sequence goes on along the minus strand of JAUWNN010000036.1, from coordinate 11,885 downwards.
GGCCAAGGCCTACGTTAATGCCTACCAGGAGTTCACCCTATCGCGGAGTCGGGCCGGGGTAAGTGCGGTGAAGGATTTCGTCCAGTCACAGTTGAACGTGGTAGGGGTAAGGCTGGATTCCGCCGAGAGAGAGATGGAGGAATACAAACGCGCTGAAGGTGTTGCTGACATAGCAGAGGAAACCAAAGCACTGGTTGAGCGCCAGACCGGGGTGCTTGCGCTCTACCAGCAGACCAAGGCCGAGCGTCAGGGCATCGAACAGGAACTTACCTATCTGAACAGCGAACTCTCTACCACAGGGTTGAGTGCTCAGATTGACAGCATTACCTCACTGCTCGTTCTGGGCCTGCGTGACGAGCTCAGCCAGCTTGAGATAGAACGGACCAATCTGGTTGTGCAGGGCTTTTCCGAGACCAATGCCCGAGTGGTTTACCTGGGGCAGCGAATCGAGGCGGCAAAGCAGCGGCTCAAGGCAGAGGTCTCCAGTTTTGTCACTGAGGCAGGTGCGATTGATGGTGTAGCCCGGGTTCAGGACATCTTTGGCCGCATCGTGGAGCTGAATCCGGAACTGGCCAGGCTGCGTGCGGCAGAACAGACGTTCGGGATGGTAGTCGGCCGGTACGACGGTGAGTTGGAGATGCTTCCTGCCCGGGAACGGGCTATGGCGCGGCTGACCAGAGACGTTGATGTCAACCGGCAGGTTTATGCCCTTCTGGCCCAGCGCTACGAAGAGGCCCGGATTCAGGAGGCTGGCAGGATTTCGGGAATTGGTGTTGTCGATGTGCCGCGAAACGGAGTCAAGGTCAAGCCCAATCACCGCAACAACATCTTGATGGCGTTAATGTTGGGATTACTTGTGTCCCTGGGAACAGTGTTTGCGGTGGACCGGCTTGACACCAGGATACGTCGGCCTGAAGACCTGGAGCGACAGGGATTCTCGATACTGGCGAATATTCCCAAGCTGGCCGATAGCCGGCAGTTGGCAGCCGACGGCCAGAACATGACAGCCGAGGCGTTCCGGGTGTTGAGAACAAACATACAGTTTGCAGCAGCGGGCGAGCCCATAACAACCCTCCAGGTTACATCTGCCGGTGCCGGCGAGGGCAAGACCACGGTCGCAGCAAACCTTGCGACAGTTCTGGCCCAGTCTGGGAAACGCGTTCTGCTTCTCGATGCGGACTTGCGCCGGCCCAGACAGCACGTGTTCTTCGGTCAGCGCAAGAAGCCGGGGCTGACCGATGCGGCCCTGCTCGGGGTTCGGCTGGAACAGGCGGTTCGAGCCACACCGGTACAAGGATTAAGTCTGTTGTGCGCAGGCACTACTCCGCCCTCACCGGTGGATTTCCTCAACTCAGATGGATTCGCCAAGCTTCTGGCGCAGCTTGCCCGGGATTACGATTGCGTGGTTGTTGACTCACCGCCGGTCCTGGTTTCGGCTGATGCCGCGGTGCTGGCCGCGCGCGTAGACGGCGTTACTTTTGTGGCTCGGATGGGCCAGACCGACTGGCGGGCACTCGATGAGGCGAAAAAGGTACTGGCTCAAGCGGGCGCCAGAACCATCGGGGTGGTGGCGAACGACCTGAAACCACGCCGGGGCTATGGATACTACCGGTACCGGTATCGGTACTATCACTACCGGGACCATCAGACACCGGAGACCGCATAACCAAAGGAAATGTCGAGTGCCGAGCGTCGCACTGCGTCGAAGACGCAGATCCCATCCGTCAGCACAATGCCGAGTTGGGAATTCGTGAGTTGACCAGTCTTCGGCTGTAGCTATAATCGCTTGACCAGAGGATTCCGGGAACAAAGGTCAAGGGTTCAAGGGACCGAACCCTAGAACCCTTTCTCTACCCCGTGAACCCCTGAGTCCTTGCCCGTTGAGGAGCGCAGTTGAAGGACAGAGTGAGCACTAGTCGAGCAGACACCGAAAAGAACGTACCCTCTGAGGGTACGACCAGTCCGGCCGTCCGGGCGGTGCTCACTGTAGTTGGGCTTATTCTCCTTGGCCTGGCCGGCTTTGCCAACTACACCGGCGATTACATCTTTGCCGCACACTGGAAGGTCTTTGTACGCTTCCCTGGAATGGCTCAGGGTCAGTATTACTTCTTTCCGATATGGTGGGTGATTACCTTCATGCCGCTGGTGCTTTTCGGGCTTGGGCTACTGTTCCCCGTTTTTCGGAGGGCGATTCGTGCTCCGTGGCGTGAGCCCAGATTTGCGTTGCCGGTAGTGATTGTGCTCCTTCTTCTGGTATTCACCATGTTCCCTTGGGAGTTTGCCAGCACTCAGGTGTGGGAAACCGGGTCAAAGATGGTGTTCTACGTGACTCTTGGTGGATGCGGGCTCGCTCTGTTTGTGGCCGGGGCCTACAGACAACTTCGATTCCTGGACGAGCCGCTGACCAAAGCCTACCAGTGGATTATGGCTCTTGACCGGCGGGCATTCATGCTTCTTACGTTCGGGTTCACTTTTCTGGTTGCCAACCTGATTTCTCTTTTCGTGTTCGAGCACATGCCTCATATTCAGGATTCGATTTCTCAACTGTTTCAGGCAAGAATATTCGCCTCGGGCCGGCTCTACCTCACTTCACCCATATTCCCCGACTTCTTTGACTACACCCACATAATCAACAACGGCCAGTGGTATTCCCAGTATCCCTTTCTTCATTCCCTGCTCCTGCTGCTTGGTGTTCTTGTAGGCATGCCCTGGATTATCAATCCGTTGCTGGGAGCGCTCACAGTGCCGGCCATCTATCTTCTTGGCCGGGAGTTGTACTCCGAACGGACCGGAAGGCTGGCCGGGGTTCTGGCCTGCTTGACCCCGTTTATTTTCAACATGTCTGCCGAGTACATGAACGCTTCAAGTGCGCTGCTCTTTGCTACCTGTTTCCTTATTTTCTACTTCCGCACCCTGCGCCAGGCCAAGTGGCGCCAAGCCCTGGCAGCCGGTATTTTCCTCGGACTGGTGGCTGATGTCAGGCCCTACACCGCCTTTGCAATCGGGGTGCCGTTTGCGGTCTACGGTCTGTATCGGGCTCTTTGCTCACCACGCCGTCTTATTCCCAGATTCGGTTTGATGGTTATCAGCATGGCCGCGGTCACAGGTCTTACCTTTATCTACAACTGGCTTACCAATGGGCACCCGCTGCTTTTCGCGTATGTGGTCAAATGGGGACCCGGCCATGAGCTCGGATTCGGCAAGAGCGGCTGGGGTGCCAGACATACCCCTTTCCGTGGTCTGGTTCATACCGGAAACGACATGAACCTGATGAACAAATGGCTTTACGAATGGCCTCTCCCATCACTTCTGCCAATCGCAGTCCTGTTCGCGGCCGGGACAAAGAATCGGAAGGACTGGCTCCTGCTGCTTGGTTTCCTAAGCCTGTCGGCCGCCTATTTCTTCTACTGGTTCCACAATGTCTGCTTTGGCGCCCGGTTCCTCTACGAGACCTCGGCCTGCGTCATTCTTCTGACAATCAGAGGCGGGGAAAAACTCGGTTCATTCCTCCGGCGTACCTGCCAACTCCAGGTTTCCGACCAATCAGTCAGCACCTTTATTCGCCGGGTCTGGCCGCTCCTCACTGCAATCATGATAGCGGTCGGGCTCGGGCCGCTCTTTCGGACCTATCACATGTACGGCGGGGTCGATGGGTCGGTAGTGCGCAATGTCCGCAAAGCCGGACTCACGAATGCGCTCGTTTTCTGCCACCACTTAGGCTGCGGGTTCAGCGAAAATACGCTCGAGCTGGATGGCGATGTGGTGTATGCGAAAAGCTATGGCCTGCTCAACTCGGCCCTGACAATCGCATATCCCGACCGCAACTACTACTACGCTAACAAGGACACCCTGCGGCCCTTGACCGGTATTGACTATCCGCGCTCCCGGCTCAAACGGGCGCTGGATGAGATGGCCGAATTCCTCAGCGACACACTGACATACACCTACCGCACCATCATTTGGCCTTTCAAGGACATCCCCCCCGAACCCCGATCCCCGATTCCCGATCCCCGATCCCCCGGTCCCGACATCCTTGACTTCAGAAAGGTATCGCGCGAGATTTTCACCAGCCGACATGTGCTTGACGACTACCTGCCGGCACTCGCCTGCTGGATGATTAACGATGACCGTGAGCATCTACGGATATTTTCCTTCATGAATGACCTGCAGAACCTCATTGCAGGTGATTACAAGTTCACGTTGCTTATGGTCACGAGCGAAGGAACAGGTGCTGTCTACGATATCAGCACTGCCAGCGGCGACGAGGTGATGGTGCCGGACCGACAAGGGCCGGTGCCGATAAGGTAAACACAGAAGCAACCGCAGATGAATACCGATGAACGCAGATTCCTTTCCGGACCCTATCTGTGTAATCTGCGGTTCAAAGGATCGGAATTCGTCATTTACTTGACCCCGGCCCACAGCAGGCCATAATTCTTGGATAATGACCAGACCCGAACCCCTGACCCCCAGCCCCTTCAAGCTCTCGGTCAGGGTTTGGTGTTCTGATAGCAAAATTCTCTCATAAGGAGGTATCGTGAGATTCCTTACCACGAGTCTGCTGGCGGTGTGCATGGCGTTTGCCGGCACCGTCACTCATACGCTCGAAGTGGCACCCGGAGACGTGGTGTTGGCTCAGAGCGACGATTATGCGGTTGTGAAGCTGAACCTGGAGCGCAACGGGGTAATCCAGGCCTGGACTAATGAACCAGGCAGCCCGCTTCTGCCCGTTCTTTCCGGCAACGTTTTGATTCCGGCTGGCGCCGATGTCGAGAAGATAGTAGTCGTCCCGTTGGCCCGGGTTGAGTTGGGCGATTTCTATGTCCATCCGGTGCAGCCGATGCGGCCGCTATCCGAGTTCAACAGCGTGCCGTTTGTTCAACCGGACCAGGCGGTCTATGGGACTGATGCGGTCTATCCTGCTGAACCGCTTACTGCGATTCCGGCCGGGTCCAAGGCCGGGTTCAGGATTGCCGGGTTTCTTTATTGCCCGTTTGAATACCGGCCAGCATCAGGACGGCTGACTCTCATAACCAAAGCCCGGGTCGAAGTGCGTTATCAGGAGAATACGGTCGCGGTTCCGGTCCTGACCGAGTCGCAGCGCGACCTGATGGCCCGGGATGTGGCCGAACTGATTGTGAACCCCCAGGATGTTGACCACATGGCGCCGCCTGCAGCCGAGAAGGACGCCGGGGAATTGGATGTGGTTGTCTTCACGAACTCGACGCTGGCTCCCTCGCTTGACGGACTGCGCAAGTGGCTGATGCGCAAAGGATACTTCACCGAGATTGTGCAGTACGACACCCTATCGACCACGGGTCGGGACGACCCGGAGAAGATGCGGGAGTTCCTGAAGCAGAAGTTCGCGGACAACGGGCTTAAGTACGTCATCCTCGCCGGCGACTACGACAAGTGTCCACTGCGCTACGGCTACCTGCCGTACTCCACTTACAACGTGCCGGCGGAGATGTACTTCGGGGACCTCGACGGCGACTGGGACGCGAACGGCAATAGCAAATTCGGCGAGATGACCGGCGACTCGGTTGACCTGTTCCACGACATCTATGTCGGCCGGCTGCCTTTGGATGACGCCGGTGATGCGGCCAACTTCCTGCGCAAAGACACGACCTATGAGATTGTGCCGGACACAGGGTATCTGGACGACGTGATTCTGCCCAGCGAATGGCTGTGGCAGAACATTGACTTTTCGGGCCGGATAGTCAACACGAACATCGCCCGGGCCCTGTCCGCGGCCTCGCCCTGGGCGGTCGACTCAGGTCTGAACATCGGCTCGGCCCGGGTCATTAGCGGGGTGAATGCCGGACGCCACCATTTCCATTTCGCGGGCCACGGTGGCAACACCAGCTTCGGGTCTACTTTCAGTTCTTCCCACATTTCGTCGCTGACGAATGTCGCAAAACCGTGCATAGTGATGACGATGGCGTGTAACTGCGGCTGGTTCGACGCAAGCTCCGACTGCCTAGGCGAACTGTTTGTTAATGCGACCAACGGCGGCGCGGTTTCGACGATGTTCAATGCCCGGTACGGCTGGGGCGCACCACCTACTCAGGGTCCGAACTCGAACATGAACTGCCAGTTCTACCACAACTTCCTGAAAGGAATGACCCAGGGCAAAGCGCACGGACTGGCCAAGGACTTCCTGCGCAACGAGTCGTTCTCCCAACTGACGATGCGCTGGGCCATGTACACCAACACTTTGCAGGGCGACCCGACCATGACAATGTGGCGTGAAGTGCCGGTCGTTCCGACCGTGACCCATGATGATACGATTGCGGCAATGCCGCAAACCGTGGCGTTCGAGGTAGAAAACGCCGACGGCCCGATTCCGGGCGCGCGCTGCGCCATTACCCACCTCGGCGAACTCATCGGCCGGGCGACCGCCAACTCGACCGGGAGCGGGTTCGTACCCCTGGAGATGGTCGATGACACCTGGACCCTGATGGTAACGGTCACGGCCCAGGATGCGTTCATCTACGAAGCCCGGCTCCACGTCATTCCCGGCGGCCCGGCCCCGCTTGTGCTCCATGATCACTCCCGGGTTGACGATGCCAACGGCCGGCTCGACCCGGGCGACGAAGTCGACATCTATTTCGTGGTCAGGAACCGGGGCGATGCCGATGCGGATTCGGTGTTCGGACGCCTGGCCGCGCTTTCACCTTACATTACGCTGCTGGATACTTTCTCGTTCTATGGAGACGTTGCGGTGGGCGACACCGCAAGCGGGGAAGCGTACCGGGTACGGGTTGATTCGGATTGCCCGCACGGCCACCGGGTCGAATTCATGCTGGGACTCGTCTCCGGGCACGACGGCGCGTGGATGTGCGAGCCCAAGCTTATCGTCGGCCTGCCCAATGCCAGCGGCTGGCACTATGCGACACTGGACACGGGCGACTATTGTCTGGCCGTATGTGCGAATGGCGGAATCGGCACCACCCAGTGGCGCGGTGAAGGATACGGTTTCATCTATCCGAAGAACCGGCGCTGGTCGACCACGTCGATGATGCACGGTTCGCTCGTCATCGGCACCGACACCAACTGGGTCTGCGATAATTACTATGGCTACCCGTGGAAAGTCTGCCCTTTGGACTTTGCGATGGAGGAGTCGGTCCGGATAGTCTACCCGCCTGAGCTCGGGGATAAGGAGTTCATCTGTACGTTCAGCGACGCTGACCATCCCGAGCCCAAGGACGTCACGATTGACCACCGTGCCTACGGCAGTGCTAGGTCGGCCCATCAGGACTTTGTGATTCTTGAGTACCGGGTTTTCAATAACGGCACTACACCACTTCCCAGCCTATACACTGCGGTTGCCTGCGACTTCCGCACACCAGACTGGAACAAGAATGACCAGTACGACTACGCTGGTACCGATTCGACCAGGAACCTGGCTTATGTCAAAGCCTCACCCGAGACCCTGGCTTTGGGTATCCGTCACATTTACCCGGCCGGGATGAACGGTTACGCCAACTGCATTCAGCATTCCACCCACATCAACGACGGGTTCACCAAGACCGAGAAGATGAAATTCATGGACGGACGGTTGCGCCAGACCACTGGTACTACCAAGACCAACTGGCATGCGATGTCCTCATCCGGGCCTTATACGATTCCAGCCGGCGACAGCCAGATTATTGCCTACGTGCTGGTCGGCGGTCGCACCGTTGACCAGATGACGGTCCATTCTGACACTGCGGCTAACTGGTACAGCCCGCCGGTCGGGGTTGAGGACCGGGGTTCACCCTCGGTCCTGGTGCGTTCTCTTCAGGTCCTGCCCCGGTTGTTTACTGAGCGGGTCAAGGTGCGCTACTCTTTGTCCAGAGTTGAGCCGATTACTCTCTTTGCGTACGATGCGCTTGGCCGTGAAATGGACCGGATTGTTTACACGCCAGGCAACCTGGTCGGCGATTTTTCCTGGAGACCGACAATAGGTCCGGGTGTTTATTTTCTCAAGGCCGGAGACACTTCGGAGAAAGTGCTGAAGCTTAAGTAAAGCAACCGTACCTTTCAGAAAACAGGACCCCGGCACCCCTGGGCCGGGGTCCTGCAAGGAGGAAGCTACCGGGATTTCACTATCTTGACGACATGGCGGGCGTCGTCACTGGATATGCAACACAGGTAGGTCCCGGTTCCCACCTGGATGCCGGTCTGGTCAGTACCGTCCCAAAACAGCAGACCCCTGACCCCTGACTCCTGACCCCTCCCCCCTGACCCCTGGCGACTAGTCCGCCGCTTCACCAGACGGCCGGGCGGCGTGTAAACTGCGGCCGACGCTTGTACCCCAGGACTGAGGCTGAGGTAGACCCTGGTACCATTCGGTCCACAGGGATTAGGCTCGGCCCGCGGCCGAACCGTATTGTCCGAGGAGACCCTGTCGGGATTGCCCTGCATTCCTTCATCCGGCTTTTCGATCTCAAAGGTCCACCACGGACTGAACCAGTGACTCCACACCTCACCGTCATACAGGCGGCAACTCCATTCGTAGACGTTCGGCTCAACCGGTGGCATCAGCGGCAGAGACCAGAACCGTTCATGGGTGTAGGTTTCGAAAACCGGCTCAGTGATGTCGGCACCGGAGCGCTTGACCTGGAAGTGGAACAGTTCAGTTCCGGCCGGCGCGTCGACCTCAAGAGTTATCGGGAACTCGATTATCTTTGAGCCAGAAGGAGGAGCAACAGGTATGGGCGCGTCAGGCGGCGGTTTGAGTGCGGCGTCGGACGGTCCGTCCTTTATGACTTCGAAGTTCCAGAGTGGTGTGAAGAAACCAGACCAGACGTCAGCGTACCGGCAGCGGCAGGTCCAGTAGTATTCACCAAGCTGTAGTTCAGCCGGAAGCGGACTGTTAATCAGATTGCCTTCGGGCACTACCCAACTCCTGTTCGGGGTGAACACCTCGGCGATAGGGCCAGTGCCATCGCCGGCCTGGCTGAAGAGCCGGAAATGGAGCATCTGGATTTCACTCGGGCAGTCCACTATCAACTCGGGTTTGGTATTTGTACTCTTTGAGCCGGGAAGCGGGGAAATCGGAACGGGTGGCTCCAGGAATGAGTGTTCGAGCGGTGGCTCGTCCTTTGTCACTTCGAAGTCCCAGCGGGGCGTGAAGAAGTCGGACCAGATACCACCGTAGCGCGCCCGGCAGGTCCAGTGGTAAATTCCCGGTTCGAGGACGCCGTGCTGTTGTGACCGGATGTTGCCTTCTGGTGCAAGCCAGCTGTAGTCTAATGTGTAGACTTCGGCAAGTGGGACTGCGCTTTCGCCTGTTCCGCTGAAGAGTTGGAAGTGAAGCATTTCGGTTTCGACCGTGCAATCAACCACCAGTTCTACTTTTGTGTTGGTTCCTTTTGCGCCGGGAAGCGGGGAAATCGGAACGGGTGGTTCCAGGAATGAGTACTTGAGTGGTGGCTCGTCCTTTGTAACTTCGAAGTTCCAGCGGGGCGTGAAGAAGTCGGACCAGATGTCAGCGTACCGGCAGCGGCAGGTCCAGTAGTATTCTCCAGGCTGTAGTTCAGCCGGAAGCGGACTGTGAATGGAGTTTTCCTCTGGGCAAAGCCAACTGTAATAGGGCGTGTACACTTCGGCTATTGGGTCGTCGCCTCCAATTCCGCTGTTGAAGAGTTGGAAATGGAGCATTTCGACCGGACCCGTACAGTCAACCATCAGTTCCACCTTTGTGTTGGTTCCTTTTGAGCCGGGAAGCGGCGAAGTCGGAACGGGTGGCTCTAAGGCAAAGAGCAGTACGGGCATTGCCAAGACGACAAGGATCGCCAGTTGGCGGTGTTTGGTCTTGTGCATGTCTTCCCTCCTTCTGTTGGCCGCCGAGACACGAAGACACGAGACAACAGCGGGGAAACATAAGCTTCCCGGAGTGCGCCAGCTGCTTGCGGCGATTTCTCGTGATTTCGCGTCTTTGCGGTAGTTTCTCATTGTTTTTTACCCTCAACACCAGGGTAGTTGCCGCTAATCTGTGCACTGGCCGTGCCAAGGAGAAAAGGGCCGGCCCATGTTTCAGAACAGGCGGCGGAAGTAGAAGTTACGTGGCTGGCAAGAAGAGCCTTCGCAGAACCGGGTCAGCCGGCACTGCGCGAATGGCTCAGGCTATGTGTCTGAAAACTGGCAGGATGTCGCTGCGACAGGTGCCGGGGTTAGGGATTTAGGGGTCAGGGGTCAGTGGTTTGCTTTTTGTGGTTAGATGGGAAGGTCGGCGCAGAAGATTTGGGTTGCAGTCGTTTGTGCCTTTCGGCACCTTTTGATTCGGGCCGAGGGGGTGTACATGGTCTTTCGGTCCGGTGTTGAGGGGTGACTGCAAGGGGTGAGAGATACAAAGGACTGCGCCGACCTTCACGCTTCAAGTTGCTGCGGCAATCGGGATGGATGTCCTGAGATGAAACTCGTCTGGAGGGACAGAGGGAAATCCGGGTGTGGCTTGAACGCATAAACTCAACTGTTCACGTGCACCTCCCGTGCCACTTGCCACACCCTTCCTTTCTCGCCAAGTTGTGTTTTTCCAAGGTGTTATGGGAAAGGTATATTGAGACACTACCAATAGATGTGCTTTTGTCGGGAACCCATTGTGGTAAGTGTTGTTATTTTCAGGGCTTACATAGTGCGACAAAAAGTGCGTCGCACCAGCAAAACGGTGCCGGGCCTAAGGCCCGGCACCGTTCGGCTGGGGACTGAATCGGCCGTTCTACTCCTCGGGCAGCTCTTCCTCAGGATTCTTGACGATGTATGGACATCCCCAGGCTGTCGCCACATAGGGCTCTGACGAATCGGCCCACAGTGTATTCCAGCCGATAGCGTCATGGGCACTGGGTCGCACCTGCGGGTGGTCATACCCTTCGGGTCCGATGTACCAGGTACGTTCAAACGTGGTCGTGCCGGTCTTGTAATACGGGCGACGCCACCGGTGCGGCCACCTCGGCCGGCCATGGTGCAGGAATGTCCAGCAGGAATCGCCGGTGGTCTCAACCGTAATCCACACAGTAACCGTGTCCTCGGGAATGAAACAGGGCAGGTCGTGCTTGGTCAGCATGGTGTCGGGTGACGTGAGCCGGAACGTATCACCCGGGGCCCAGGATGAAGCATGGCAGGCGAGTTCGGTAATCGTCAGGTCGTACTCGGGGTCAACAGTGCTGAAAAGGAGCGGGGACACCTTGCGGATATGCCAGCCGTTCTCGTCCCTGGTCAGATACACGGTCCGGATTGCTTCGTCGTGAATCGGCTTGCGCCAGACCAGAAGCGGATTGGTCGTGGTGTCGAACAGGGTCCTGAAGTCACCGTGAATGTCGGCAGTGATTGTCGCCAGCGCGGTCGTATCCGGGTACCCGGGATAAGCCGGGATGTCGATGATAATCTGGCGTGAAATACCGCCGCGCGGCACGAACCGGCGGAACCGCACAAACGGAATGGTATCGTACCCGTCAAGCAGCGGTGCGGGCATGAAATTCCCGCCGCCCTGAGTCGGCACTGAATCCTCGGACCCGTACCCTTTCTCCTGGTTCTCGTCGGTATAAGACGAGCCGTTGAGCAGAGTGCGGATTGCGTCTTCGTCGGTGTCCTGGCTTTTGGTGCAGCCTAAAGGGATGAAAGCCAGCACCAGAAGCATCATTGTTACTGTCGCCAGTAGTCTTTTCATTGCTACCTCCGTTTCTTTTGTTTTAAGGCCTGTAAGACAGTTCATTGCCTGTAACTCCGCACAGGTTGTGCCAATAGCGCAAGTTCAGGCATTACGGAGCGTTACTCCGAAGGCGCTTTCCTGGTATTGGACCGGTACGGTCAGAACTGTTTAGTTAGGTGCGGCGAAGGAATTAAACACAAAGACTCACTATGTCAAACAGAGCTTGATGTTAGCCTCATACGGTGGCGCA
>JAUWNN010000131.1 GCA_030612625.1 Caldifarciminota bacterium | reverse complement strand
GATGAAGTGACAATCGGGTACCTGGATTCCATCGGCGTGTCGTCGGATTCGTATGACCCGGTCTGGGCCGACCCGGACCCGACCTACAAGCAGGAACTTGTCTTCAACCTGCCGGACATCGTTCCCGCGATTGCCGCACCCCATAAAGTGGACAATTACAAACCTGTTTCTGAATTGGCCGGTCTGGAAATCCACCAGTGTCTTATCGGCACCTGCACTAACGGCCGGACGAGCGACTTCGAGATTGCAGCCCGAATACTGAAAGGCAGAAAGGTTTCTCCGGATACCAGGCTGCTCATCCTTCCTGCGTCACGCCAAGTCCTTAGTCAGGCGCTGGATAGAGGCATTATTCAGATACTGGTTGAAGCTGGTGCGACTCTCTTGCCGCCGGGCTGCGGCCCGTGCCTGGGTGCGCACCAGGGAGTGCTGGCTCCGGGTGAAAGATGCCTTTCTACTGCCAATCGCAACTTCAAAGGCAGGATGGGATGCAAGGATGCGGAAATCTATCTGGCAAGCCCGGCCACAGTGGCCGCATCTGCTCTTGCCGGGAAAATCACCGACCCGAGGGGAATAATATAGAATGAAAGTCTGGGTCTATGGTGATGACATCAATACCGACATGCTCTTTCCGGGCAAGTACACCTACACATGTTCTGAGCCTTCTGAAATCAAGCCCCATCTGCTTGAAGACCTTGACCCTGATTTCGCGAAACAGGTCCGGCCTGGCGACATCATATTCGCAGGCAGGAACTTCGGGTGCGGCAGTTCAAGGGAACAGCCGGTTGTCGGTCTGAAAGCTGTTGGGATTGAAGCGGTGGTTGCCAAAAGCTTTGCCCGCATCTTCTATCGTGCTGCAATCAACCAGGGACTCTTGCTCATCGAAAGCCCGGACGCAATAGACACATACCAGCCAGGCGACAAAGTAGAACTCGACCTGGCTAAAAGCAGAATCAGAGTAGCCGGCAAGGATTTCTCATTTCCGCAACTGCCACCCGAAATCCTGGACATACGCTCAGCCGGAGGACTTCTGGCCTACACCCGGAACAAGCTGGCATCCAGAGAAGGGAAGGCTGAAGGATGAATTTGAAGGATGAAACACAGTCTGCTCTCAGCCTTCATCCTTCCGCCTTCATCCTTTTCTCAAAGGAGAGCAAGTGAGCATTAAGGGAACAGCCGGACGCCGGGGAAAGGATGTCCGGTCAGACTGCTGGGTTTCGGTTGAACCAGTTGAAACAGGCGGTATTCAGTTCGACATCAAGAGTAAGGTAGGTTTTCTGTACGCAGATTCCATCCGTTCACTGGTCAGCAATGGATTAGAAAAACTCGGGCTCAAACACGCGAAAGTCGAGCTTGAAGACCAGGGCGCGCTCCCCTTTGTAATCATGGCGCGGCTCGAGACCGCGGTTCGCCGTGCCCTGCCTGACACTGAAGTACCTGAGTTGCTGCCCGAGCTCAATCCCGGGACCATGAAACCGACAACCCGGGACCGCTGGCGCCGGTCCAGGCTCTACCTTCCAGGCAACGAGCCCAAGTACATGCTCAATGTCAAAATCCATCAGCCTGACGGCATCATCCTTGACCTCGAAGACTCTGTCCCGCCTGAAGAAAAGGATGCGGCTCTGGTACTGGTGCGCAATGCGCTCAGAGTCCTTGATTTCGGGGACTGCGAACGAATGGTCAGAATGAACCAGCTTCCTCGCGGCCTTGATGAAGTCCGGCCGCTTGTCCAGGCTCAAGTCCGGATTCTGCTGATTCCCAAGTGTGAGAGCGCAGAACAGGTGAACCAGGTTACGGCAGCCGTGGAGCAGGCCCGGAAAGATGCCGGACTGGAACACGCGGTCTATCTCATGCCGATTGTCGAATCTCCACTCGGCATGTTTCACGCGCTCGAAATCGCCCAGGCCTCTCCCCTGGTTGTCGCGCTCACCTACGGACTTGAGGACTACATTGCAGAACTGTCCGGCCGCAAAACCCCCGAGGCAATCGAGAGCCTCTGGGCCCGGTCCCGGATAATCAATGCCGCGCGTGCGGCCGGGATTCAGCCGATTGACACGGTATTCGCCAATGTCGGTGACATGGATGCGCTTGAACAGAATGTGCTCCAGGCACGGGCCTTGGGGTTCGAAGGCAAAGGCTGCATTCATCCCCGCCAGATACCGGTGATTCATAAAGCTTTCACCCCAACCGACCAGGAAACCGAACGGGCCCGGGAAATCGTGCTGGCTTATGAGCAGGCCCGCAAGCAGGGCCGGAACGTCGTGTCGGTCGGCAGCAAGATGATTGACCCGCCGGTCGTGGCCCAGGCGCTCCGCACCATCAAGCTGGCCATTGCCGCGGGCAAGCTGTGTTCGGACTGGCAGGAAAGGAACGAATCATGAAAATGGTCAAGAACGCCGCGGGCCGCCTTGTTCCCACTGAAGTGAACGGCAAGCCCGCAGTGCCGTTCAAAGGCGTAGGCAAACACATACCTTCAGGAAACAAGGCCGCACCGATGATTGAGTCTTGTGTCCATTATCCGGCTGACGGCGACAAGCGGGTGCCAAGCATCAAAGAAGCGCTCAAGCGCTGCGGCATCAAAGACGGCATGACACTCTCGTCCCATCACCATTTCCGAAACGGCGACCTTGTGGCCAACCAGGTGTTTGACGCTGCGGCCGAACTCGGAATCAAAGACCTGGTCTGGTTCCCGAGCGCTTCCTTCCCCTGCCACGAACCGGTCATCGAACACATGAAGAACGGCGTGGTTCAGCGTGTCGAAGGCAGCATGAACGGCCCGCTCGGCGCGTACTGCTCCCACGGCCACATGAAAGGACTCGGTGTGCTCAGGTCTCATGGCGGCCGCTGGCAGGCGATTCAGGACGGCGAAGTCCATATTGACATCGCAGTGATTGCCGCTCCGACCGCTGACCCTTTCGGAAACGCGACCGGAGACCGGGGCCCGTCTGCCTGTGGGCTTCTGGGGTTTGCTCTGGCCGACTCGATGTATGCGGACCGGGTCATCATAGTGACCGACAACCTTGTGCCTTTCCCCTGCATCCCCTGGCAGATTCACGGCAACAATGTGGACTTCGTGGTCGAGACGGACCGAATCGGAATCCCGGAGAAAATCGTGTCCGGCACAACCAGAATTACCAGGAGCCCGGACCGGCTGCTGATTGCGGAAATGACCGCCCGGTTCATTAAAGAAGCCGGGATTATGCGCGATGGGTTCTCGTTCCAGTCCGGGGCCGGAGGAACATCCCTGGCATTCGCCATCTTCCTGCGGGACATGATGAAGCAGGCTGGTGTCAAAGCCCGGTTCATCCGGGCCGGAAGCACCAAATACCAGGTTGAAATGCTCGAGCAGGGGCTTGCCGACTTTATCCTGGACGGCCAGACCTTTGACCTGGAAGGCGTCAGGTCAATGCGCGAAAACCCGAACCATATCAACACCAGCCCGTTCACAAGCTACAACTATCACGGCAAAGGCAACTTCGCATCAATGATGGACGTGGTGGCCCTTGGCGCTACAGAAGTGGATACAGGATTCAACGCCAATGTTGTCACCCATTCGGACGGAATGCTGCTCCACGGCATCGGCGGCTGGCAGAACTGCCTTGCCTCCAAATGCACCATCCTGCCGATTCCGTCATTCAGAGACAGAATCCCGGTCATCGTTGACAAGGTTACAACCCTGTGCGGTCCGGGTGAACTGATTGACGTGATTGTCACCGAGCGCGGAATCGCCATAAACCCGAGACGCCAGGACCTCCTCGATGCGGTAAAAGACTCAGACCTGCCCATCCGCACAATTCAGGAAATCAAGGCCGAAGTAGAATCAATGTGCGGCAAGCCGTCCAAGCTCAAACTGCTCGATAAAGTCGTCGCGGTAGTCAAATGGGTCGACGGCACAATAATAGACTCGGTCTATCAGGTCCCATAGCCGACAGGCTCAACCGCCAAGGCATGTCCTGAGCGAAGTCGAAGGAACGCCAAGGCCGCCAAGGGAAAAATAAACACCAAGACACCAAGAGCACAAAGAGGCGAAGTCAGAATGCAGAGCGCAAAAGGCAAACCGTAAATCCCGCTGTCATTGCGAAGGAGCGAAGCGACTGCGGCAATCTTCCGCTGTCTTTCATTCGACACTCGCAACTCGACACTCGGAATTCGATTAACCGCCAAGAACGCAAAGAGAAGCAGTTCGCTCTAGAACCCTTGAATCCTCGAATCCTTGCTCTGCGTCTTCGCAGGTGCCGTCCGACGGCTCAACCCTTTCCTCGGTCTCATCCTTCCGCCTTCATCCTTCATTCTTTCGTGTGTTGATAACAGCATCTCTGTCCCGTAATTCTGGCAGTCGTGGGAAAAAGCAGCCCAAACGCCCTCAACCACTCAGTCGTCGAATGTCGAGATTCGACCCCGAGTAGCGACTTGGCCGCAGCTTGACATAGCCGGCCATTCTAATATCTTTGCTAGTAACAAATCGGTTGTTGAAAATTCGAGGAGAACAATATGAGAAAACTTCAGGAAAAGTACATCGTGGATGAGAAGGGACAAAGGACCGCGGTAGTTCTTCCGGTTGAGGAGTACGAAGAACTCTTAGAGGACCTCCACGACCTTGCAGTCATCGCTGAACGTCGGGACGAGCCAACGATAACTTTCGAGGAGCTCAAGAAACGTCACCATGTCCGCCATCGCAAAGAAGCGTATCGTAAGTAATACGACACACTTCGCCATCGAGCCATCGGACGACACCTGCTCCTTCCTCGCAGAACGCCATTGACAAGAAGTTATTCTCGCCCTATAGTCCAGGCAATGGAAAAGGAACAGGTTCCAGCCCCCAGTCGACAGCAGCCGAAAGCTGTGAGCCGTAAGCAGTCAGCCGATGATGACGACCAGACGAAGTTGGATGGGGAGGAGAAGGTCAAATGACAAGACCTGACCCCAATCCTCCCCCAGATAAACACAGATGAGGGCAAAGTCAGAATGCAGAATGGCAGAAGATTGCTTCGGGCTTTGCCCTCGCAATGACATGGGGGTACGCAGCCGCAATGTCTTTCCTTTCCGTCATTGCGAAGGAACGAAGCGACTGCGGCAATCTCACCCTCGAACCCCGGAACCCTGGAATCCTGGTTCTGCGTCCTCGCGGGTGCCGTCCGACGGCTCAACCCTTTCTTTTAACACAAAGGCACCAAGAACGTCCCTTCCCTTGTCATTGCGAGGCAGCTTCGCTGCCGTGGCAATCTTCCACAGCAGACGGGCAGCGGTCAGCCGTCAGCGGCCAGCGGAAAGCAGTCAGTGTTCTGTCACTTCGACCGTAGTGGAGAAGTCTCTCTGGCAGACGTGCGGGGTAGAAATTGGGATTGTGTCCCCTTAATTCCCCGATTCAGCGCAGGTATTTGCCATAGATGCGCCAGACTGAAGGCCAATGGTTCTTGCCCCTTTTCAGCTCGGGAACGATGTGATGAACGGCTCGACCGAGCCGGTGTTTCCATTCAGCCGGGTAATTGAGCACTACCCCACGGTGCTTGCCAATACCCCGGGCTAGAATCGTTGGTAGGATGTCATAGAAATCCCGAGGCCGGTCAAACAGGTTCACGGTCGTTGACCGATGCCAGCCATTTTCCTCCCTGATGATTCCATGATATGCAATGTGCACCGGGATGCCTCTTATCTGGAATCCATATTTGTTGACCCAGTTCCGGGTCTGAGGAATAAGCCTGGACCAGGTCCAGGCCGGATGCTCGCAGAAGATAGTCTTTTGTCCGAGGCTTATGAAATGGCCGAAGATGTTCTCCATCCGCTGGGGTCGCGGACCGCTGATTCCTTCGGGTAAAGCCCAGAACATATCGGTTGCATGGATGGATTCGAGCTTCATGCCCAATAGGTCTGCAATCCTGAATACCGGCGAAGGTTTTGAGGTATCGAGTGTATTCAAACCGACCCATTTCCGGCCATCCTTTCTGGCGACCTGGAACAACTGCTCTGTGAATCTCGTGGCGATGCCGGTATTCTGAAAGCTTTTATCAACCCGCATGCCATAGAGCCAGGCGTCTTGACGATTCGGATAGAACACGCCGCAAAATGCGACAACCCTGCCTCGCTGACGCCAAACCCAGCAGCCGCCGGGCTGTTTCTCTAAAGTATGCCATTTGATGATGTCTTTGACATAATCGAACCACCATTTCAGGTGCTGGGCAAATGCCTTCACCTGGTCAAAGAATTCATTTCGATAAGGTTCCATCGGCATGATTTTCTGCAGCTATTATACCGCAACCAGCCCAATGTCCAAAGCAGCAGAGAAGCGGCGATGCACTGCCGTCTTTGACAAGAAGTCATTCTCGCCCTATAGTCGAGGCAATGGAAAAGGAACAGGTTTCAGCCCCCAGCCGACAGCGACCCTCAGCCGCAAGCTGCCTAAGGCAACTCAAGGACACAAGCTCCAGAATACTCGGAGTTTGCAGGAAGGAAGTCGCCGAGATCAAGTCAAGTGGGAAACCCTGGGACGCAGAGTACGTATACCTGGTTCACTTCGAGCAGATGGCGGCTATTGGGGCTGCCATCGTATGTCTGGCCGAGAACAGAGAAACCTTTGGAGATACGTGCCCACCGTCTTCTGTGCTGGGCCGCACTATCAACGAGGGTTTAATTTACTTAAACTTCATGCTCCGGGAAAAATCAGAAGAAAGGGCTTCATGGTTTCTGGTCTGTGAAACCTTCTGGCGGGAATCGTACATTGACAGGCAAGAGGGTAAAGTCTGGAGGCGGTTCCACGGCAAGAGCAGTGGCAAGAAGGAGAATTGTTCAAAGGTATTCATTACCCTCAAGGTGGAACAATGGGAAGAGGAAGCCTGTGATGAGTTTGAGAAACAACGGATTCTGCGAGACGTGAAGGACCTCGCCGACCTCTCGATACAAAACCGACATGCGCAGAAGCGAAAATCACTTCCCCCCTCAGCCTCAGTAACGAAATGGCGAGAGTACTGGAATGACTTAGGCTCCAAACTCAAGGACCGAGTGCGAGATCAGTGGAAGAAAAGCAACAAACGATGGAACCTTATGTGCAAGTGGCCGTTTGGCCTTCCTCCTAAGAACGCTATTCAGGAGGGCTCGCTACTAGACGAAATCGACCGCATAGTGAAGGATGATTGCCCGAGAGGCACGGTTCGAACGGACCTGATGAAGGAAGGGCTAACTGCCGTAGGTCTTGATATCATGTCCGACCTCACGCATTTCAGCCCTACCCGCGTCGTCATAGGTCGAGCCGGATTTGAGGGAATAACCATAGCTACGGCTATCTATGTGCTATCCGTAGCTACCCGGTTACTTAGCGAACACTACGAATGGGCAAAACAGCTCTGGGGAGGCAAATAGGGAACAAGTAAGGAGGCCACCATCTCCTCCCCCGCCATGAAGGTTGACAAAAAGGACGACCAGACGAAGTTGGATGGGTAGGAATATGTTTGCCCCACCAACCGGGGTGTTTTCGCCCCAGGTAACTTGAAAGGCCGGACCTGAGTGGGCCGGGACCGGTGAAAATGGCGAAATCCCGGATACTATCCTGCATAGGGGTCACTCCGGGGGGCACCATTTGACACACCGTTTGCGAGACCGTTTCGGGCATCGCTTTTGGCATCGGTTTCAGCATCGCTCTGAACATCGCTTTCGGTATCGCTTTCAGCATCGCTTTGGACATCGGTTTCAGCATCGCTCTTGATACCGCTTTGGACATCGGTCTGAACATCGCTTTCGGTATCGGTTTCGACACCGGTTCTG
The DNA here is from genome assembly GCA_030612625.1 of Caldifarciminota bacterium. Lineage (GTDB taxonomy): Bacteria > Hydrothermota > Tepidihabitantia > Tepidihabitantales > Tepidihabitantaceae > UBA3079. Next base: position 637 of record JAUWNN010000131.1, on the reverse strand, counting down.
ATACCGGTTTGGACATCGGTTCGGGCACCGGTTTGGATACCGCCCTGGTCATCGCACTCATCACCTCTTTAGTCACCGCTTCGGGCAACATCGCCTGACACACTGCTCAACACATCCGCAAACACATCCCTGAACACATCTTGAAAACCATCTGCCGACATTGACACCAACCATCCTTTCTCCTATCATCCAGGCAATGACGAAGCAAGAAACAACGGCCCGCCCTGTCTCCAGGCCAATAGCCGTAAGCCGTATGCTGCCAGCCGATGATGACGATTGGAGCGAAGCGGAAACTGCCATCCGATGGCAGACCAGACGAGGTTGGATGGGTAGGATTCAACCGGAATCGGAAGTGCGCAAGGAGAGAAGAGTCACCATGTTCCCCCCAGCATGTTACAGTTAGCTTCAACATGGCCGTCCCCTGAGGCAGCTTGGTGGGTATGCAGTGCTATAGCTCAAGCTTTTGCGGCTCTGGCAGCCATCACAGGCATATTCGGGGTTTTTCAGTTGGGTGCAATTGACCGCATAGTGGCCGAAATCGCCGAGGACATAAACAACCTCACACCGCAGGCACACACTGAGGCGCTGCGTTCTCTCCATAGAAATGAGCCTACTCTCAAAGAACTCCATGAACTGT
>JAUWNN010000228.1 GCA_030612625.1 Caldifarciminota bacterium | reverse complement strand
ACCTTATCTGGCGGGAACTGGAGCTGGCCAAGGAGAAAAAGCCGGTGGTGGTTTCGATGGGCAACCTGGCAGCTTCAGGCGGGTACTACATATCCTGTGGCGCGGACCGGATTTTCGCCAGCCCGACGACCCTGACCGGCTCAATCGGCGGGTTCAGCTTCAAGGTTGTGACCGAAGGGTTGTACAACAAGCTCGGGGCAAAGCGCCAGATTCTGAAGCGGGGCGAGCACGCGGACGCCGGTTCGGACGTGCGGGGATTCACGCCCGAAGAGGATTCGATTTTCCAGCATCAGGTGGATTACTTCTGTCACGAGTTTGTCCAAAAGGTAGCCGACGGCCGGGGGCTGTCTTTCGAAGCCACGGACTCGGTAGCCCAGGGCCGGGTGTGGGCCGGTCGCGATGCGCACGCTGTTGGTCTGGTAGATTCGCTCGGCGGATTGCTTGCTGCTATTGAATGGGCCAAGGAACAGGCGAAACTGAAGGAATGCGACTTTGTTTTCTACCCCAAGCCCAAGACCGGGCTGATGGCAATGCTTGGCAAATTCCTGGGTACACAGATTCATGGTGCTACACGCCAGTAATCTGGAGTGCGGGAGCCCCTCGGTTCTGCTCAGGACAGGCTCCGTTTCCGTTTTGCGCTATGGAGTGCAATGTCTGCGACATTGCGCAACGACGCAGTCGTTGCACTCCAGAATCGGCAGACCAAAGCCGCGGCAGACCACCGCACTCCATAATGAGCGGTGAGTAAGAAAAGCTCAAGAGCCCGTAATGCTACCGGGGTCAAGCGTCCGGCATCAGGCGTCAAGCGTCCGGTAACCACTGTCTGCCGGTGTGAAGAAGCAACAGAACAGGAAATCAGACAGGCGATTCGGGCCGGCCATCATTCGCTTGAGGAAATCAAGCGGGTGCTCAGGACCGGGATGGGCCATTGCCAGGGACGCGGATGCCTGCGCATCATCGCGCGGATTGTCCAGGAGGAAACCGGAATCCCGGCATCAGAACAGAAGATGCCCATGCCACGGCCTCCTCTGAAACCGCTGCCCCTTGGGATGCTAGGAAGATGGCAGGACGATGAACGCGGAACGATGAACGATGAGTAAGACCGCGGACACGGTCGTGATTGGCGGCGGGATTATCGGCGCGGCTACCGGATACTATCTGGCGAAGATGGGGCACAAGGTGGTGCTGCTGGAGCGGGACTTTCCCTGCTCCGGCTCGACCGGCCGGTGCATTGGCGGGATTCGAGCCCAGTTCACCCATGACCTTTCGATTCGGGTGATGCTGGAAAGCATCAGGATATTCTCCAAGTTGGGTGACGAGTTGGGTCAGAGCGTTGAGTGGCATCAGGGTGGGTATCTTTTCCTGGCCTTCGACCTGGAACGGAAGAAGGCGTTCCTGGATGCTATTAGGATACAACAGGGATACGGCCTGAACGTAGAATTCATCTCAGCCGACAAGTGCGGCCAGATTGTGCCGGGCCTGGACCAGGAAGGATTGGTCGGAGGCGCGTACTGTCCGACCGACGGTCAGGCCGACCCTTTCAAGGTGACTTACGGCTATCTTGCCGGGATCAAGAGGCTCGGGGGTGAGGTGCTGGTGAGGACCGAGGTGAAGCAGGTCAGAGTGCGCAGGGGTCGAGTGGTTTCGGTCGTGACTGACAAAGGTGATGAAATCTTCGCTCCCAACATACTGAATGCGGCCGGATGCTGGGCCGACGATGTGGGCAAGATGGTAGGGGTTGAGATTCCGGTCAAGGCTGACCGGCACGAGTCACTTGTGACCGAATCGGTCGAGCGGCTGTTCGACCCGATGCTGGTTGACTACCGTTCGGACGGCTGCTATTTTGTCCAGCACATCGGGACCGGCCATTTCATCGGCTGTTACACCCCGGTGCCGCTTGTTCCTGGCCTTCAGATTGACTCAAGTGATGAGTTCATCACCGAGATGCCGCGGCGGATGGTGCGACTCGTTCCGAAACTTGGTGGAGTCAAGGTGCTGCGCCAGTGGGCCGGTTCATATGGCATGAGCCCGGATGGCAGCCCTTTATGTGGCAAAACACCGGTTGATGGATTCTACGTTGCCTCGGGGATGAGCGGTCATGGGTTCATGTTCGGCCCGGCAATCGGCAAGCTGATGGCCGAGCTGATTGTTTCCGGCGAGCCGTCACTGCCCCTGGACCAGTTTGCCCTTGACCGCGACTTCAGCAAAGCGGAAGCGATGAAATAGAGGAGGTTTCTATGAATCGCGGCTGGGAAGCCGCTCCCACAGTGACTGTTTGTGGGAGGGACATCCTTGTTTTGATCCTGTCGCGGCTGGGAGGTTCGACTTGTGGGAGAGACTTCCCAGTCTCGATTCTGAGATGAAAGCCAGGATTCCAGAAAGAGGGACAAGACAGCTCAGAAAAGGACGGCTTTCCCAGAAGGAAAGCTACTACTTCATCACTACATGCACCTGCAACAAGCAGAGGCTGTTCGTTGACGAACACAGTGTGCGCATTGTGTTCGACGCACTGGACTGGCTTGAGCAGTCGGGGTTCATCGAGGTCCACTTCTGTATCGTGATGCCGGACCATCTGCACTTGGTGATGCAGCTTGTCGGAGAGAAGTCCTTGTCAGATGTGGTGAAGTCTCTGAAGCAGTTCACATCAAGGAGACTCAGACAAGTCAGGCGGCTTGAAGTGCCGGTGTGGCAGGAGCAGTTCTACGACCATATGTTGAGGCGCGATGAGAGCCTCATTGAAACCATCAGGTACTGCTGGTTCAATCCGGTGCGGGCAGGGCTAGTGAAATACCCAAACGACTATCCGTACTGGAAAAGCAAGTACAAGCTGGATTGAATCGCGGCTGGGAAGCCGCTCCCACAGTGGCTGTTTGTGGGAGGGACGGATTAAATCGCGACTGGGAAGCCGCTCCCACAGTGGCTGTTTGTGGGAGGGACATCCTTGTCCCGATTCTGTCGCGGCTCCGTTCGCAGCCGGCCCCATTCGCAACCCAGGTGCTTTTGAGGAATCGCGGTTGACATCGGGCGGATTCTGCTCTAGCGTAGTCCAGGAATGAAGCCCAAGACTATGGTCATTAGCTCAATCCTTCAGAGAGGAGGTTATGATGCAGGAACCTGAAACTTCAGACAATCTACCAAGGCGAGGTAACATCTTTTCCTTTATTGTGAAGTTGGTCCTGATGGCCGCTGTCGCTGTCGCGGCCCTTGTGTGGAAGGTCAAGGACTACCGGGACTTTGTGTTCCTGGCAATGGCCGTCCTGATGATGGGCCTGGCTCTTTTCGGCCGGAACGCCAAGGAGGTTGGGAAGCAAGGCCCTGGATGGCCGCGCATCAAGACACCGGAAGATGTGCTCTGGCTTGTGGCTATTATCCTTGCCATTGTGCTCCTTTTCACGGGCAAATAGGTAAATGCTTAGCCAGCAGTTCTCAACCTCTTTCGCATAGATTCCTGAGGCACTAGGTCAGCTTGACAGAGCAGGGCATCAGGTTAGAATTGAAACAGGCCAATTGCTATGAAGCTTGAAAACGCGAAAGCTTTGCACCGAGGTGAATGGATTGCTTTTCGTTCCTTTGAAGAAAAGGATAATCCAGAAGGTGAAGTAGTTCTCCACAATAAGGACCGCCGCATATTTGACAAGGAACTTCTAAAAAGAGGGTTAATCGACATCTATATCACCTTTGCCGGTCCGACTGTTCCTGAAGGTTATGCAGTGATGTTCTAGCCAGGGATTTCAATGCGTTCACCCGCAGCTATCCCGCTGGTTGTAAGAAATGTCAAAATCGTCGGGCCAAAAGGCAGGGTATTTGTGGATTTGATTTTTGACACTGGTGCGGTATTCACCGTCATCTCCTGGTCTGTGCTCAAAGCGGTTGGATATGACCCTGCAACTGTGTCTGAACGGCAGGAAATTATTACAGCTAATGGGATAATTGAAGTCCCAAAGCTACAGGTAGCCAGTATGATGGTGGGGGACATGGAAGCCCGAGACTTGGAAGTTCTTTGCCATGACATACCAGAACTGGTCGGAATTCGAGGACTCTTGGGTCTCAATTTCATACGGCGGTTTAGAACCGTTATTGATTTCGGGCAGGGTTACCTTGAGATTTCCTAAGACCAGATTATCCAATCCTGCCTAGATTCTCGGAAGTTTCTCCGGCCACAATCTGACTTTCTACATTCCGCGATTCTGCCCTTTGTCTTGATATGACAGTCCGCTATTCGGAGTTCGACATTCGGAATCAGGTCAACCGCCAAGAACGCCAAGGCCGCCAAGAAGAAGATTAAACACAAAGGCACCAAGAGCATAAAAAGGAAGCAGAAGTCAAAAGGCAAAGTGCAAAATGCAGAAGTCAAAATGGCAGAAGATTGCTTCGGGCTTTGCCCTCGCAATGACGTGGGGATGCGTAGCCGCATTGACTTTCCCTTCTGTCATTTCGAAGGAGCCCCCACGGCTACGTCATTGCGAGCGAAGCGAAGCAATCTTCCGGTGGCCTCGGGGCAGGCTCCGCGACTGCGGCAATCTTCCGGCCTTTGGTTGTCAGTCCCTATCTACTGTATTCTGTCTCCTGTCTTCTATCCTTGGGCGGTCTGCGGTAAGCGGTAGGCGGTTGGCTGTGAAGGGTTGCGGTGTCAGGAGAAAAGGGCTGTTAGCACCGATTGAAAAATCCCCAAAATCACCGATGTAAAATTCCCCACCCCTGACCGAAAGGAGTAAGGTTGTGGATGGAATGACCGATGAAAGGTCGGCTATAATGCCTCCATTAAAGGAGGTAGTTGTGATTAAGC
>JAUWNN010000212.1 GCA_030612625.1 Caldifarciminota bacterium | reverse complement strand
CACACAGAGTTTGCCGATAAAGAAACGGTCTGTCAAGGTCATCTTGTAGTATCTATAAGCCTCTGTAAATCAGGAGGGTTCCGGGGACACAATAAAGGATTTTCTGTCGCGGGCGCGGGTCACTTGTGTTTCCATGGCCCCTTGGGGCCCGCGTTTCCGTCTCAGGCACTGCAATCAAGTGGACGTGATTCGGCATCAGGCAGTACGCCCAAACCGTTACCGAGTTCCTATCACACCATTCCCGCATCAGCCGAAGATAGGTCTGGTAATCCTCGTCTCCGAAGAACACCGGCTGCCGACGGGTTCCACGCTGCGTGACGTGGTGAGGTACCGAAGGCACCACAACTCGTGCCCATCGTGCCATACATCACTCTAGACACGCACCCAGCAAATGTCAATAATCTCTTATTATGTCCCCGGAATTCCCACGCTTGGGCGAAGCCTTCTCTACGCTTGAGACTCTTCGGCTTCGCCTCAGAGTGACAGGAAGTGAAGACCTCAGAGTGACAGAGCAGGACGGACAGCCGGCGGGTGCCTGCCCACCCGCCGGTTCTTGTTTTACCGGGCCGGGAAGATCTGCTCGATTGTTGCGACTTTGGCCCAGCCGCCCTGGCCTCCGGGAGCCTGAAGTAGAACGTACTCGCCACGCCGGTCGCGGATGACACATTCAAGCCCGTCGTGGACAATAACCATCTCTTTGTAGTCTTCACCCGGGCCCGAGCGCAAGACAAGTTCCGGCACAATCACCACCGTCCGCTCCGGGCTGGCTTCTGCAGCCCAACTGAACCAGGAGCAGAAAGCATAAATGCAGATGACCCCGAGGCTGACTGTGACCCAGAGCCAGACTCGTGACCCCCGCACCATGAGCAGGGCCGCCGCGGCCATCGCCAGCAGAAACAATGCTCCGGCAAGAATTCTGACAATGGCGAAATCAAGCAGCCGCAGGAATCCGGTCAGAAACCTTACCAGCGGATTCTGAAGCACCAGGGTTTTGTCCGGCCGGTATGCCCGGGCAAATGCCAGGTTGTATTTGATATCCGGGTCATACGGGTTGAGAACATAAGCCCGGGAAAAGTCGGCTATCGCCTTGCCGATTTGACCCAGCTTGAAAGAGGCATTTCCCCGGTTGAAACAAAGGTCAGCGCTGCTTACCCTGACAGCCGCGCTGTCATAAAGTTCAATCGCCCGCGCATAATCTGCCGCTTCGTATGCTTCGTTACCCTGGCTGAACAGTTCGGTCGGAGACGCGGCAGAAAGCATCGAAGGTAGCAGGCAGATTGCAGAAGTCAGAAGGCAAAATGTGAGGCCGCCGGACAACTCCTTTTGCACTTTGCACTTTGCACTTTGCACTTTGACTTGTTCTCCTACAATGCTTCCAGCACCTTTATTGCCTGCTCAAACGTCTGCCGAGCACTGCACTCAGCCATTCCGGGCGAAAATCGGGCCGCATCACAGCTCTGGATGAGTTGTCGAAGTCCGGCTACTGTACCAGCCAAAACCCCGCGTTGCTCAAGTTCCCGGCCTAACTCGTCGCCGGTCATTCCGAGCGCTTCGAGGTTAAACCGGTCACCAACATAACCCAGGACCGCCCGACTCAAGGCTGCGTAGAATTCACCCTCCTGGCTCTGCTCCAGCAGCTTGGCCGCCTCAGCCAGCCGCTTTTTCACCAGTCGGCTTGACCTTATCCTGCGGGCATAGCCCCGGTCCTGCTCCAGCTTCCTGCGGTGGCGGCCGAGCACAACCCCAAACACCAGTATGACGACTCCAGCCGGATAAAACAGCCATCCCCACCAGGGTGGCAGGACCTGCCACAACCCCAGAGCGCGGACATCGTTCAGCCCTCTGATACCGGACTTGATATGCATTATGTCCGAACCCAGCACCCGCACACCAGCTTCTGTCCCGACAACCTGACCGGTCCTTCTTGCACCTGACGCGAAGAACTCCAGCCTGGATGTTGCCAGGGTGTAATAGCACTCATGCCCCGGGTCGAAGAACCCCATTTCTATGGCCGGAACCAGGTATTTGCCGTCGGCCTGGGGAATCATCGGATAAGCAAACTCCCGCGTCCCTGTCACTTTCCCGCTGGCTTTGGTGATTTTGTCCCTGGTTTCCGGGCTTAATGTCTTGACGCCCATGATTCTCGGTATCTTCGGCTCGCCGACCAACTGGATATTACCGGTCCCCGAAACTTTAACTGTCAGATTCAGCGGCTCCCCGGCTTCAGAGCTGTCCTTGTCCAGGCTCGCGAACAGGTCAAACTTGCCGACCCCGCCGCAGAAACTCGGAGGGCGGCCTGAATCGGGTAGTGCCTTAACTGTTATTGTAATCGGGCTTGAAGCTACTTCGAACGGCTCGGTGGTATTGAAAAAGAACCCGCCGCGGCGGACTGTTGCACCTGCCAGCTTCATAGCCCCGACCCGGAGCTGACCTGAACGGGTCGGGAAAAGTGCCACCTTCTTGATAAGCGCGGCATTGTACTGCTGTTTGTCGTACTCCCGGGGATGATACTCGAGTTCCTCAGCGTCATATAGCTTTTCTACCCAGAACCCGGAAAAAGCCGGGACCTGAGCAAGCTTCAAATCCGCAATCCGCAGCTTGGTATAGAAGGTGTAACTGACCGTGACCTGCTCGCCCTGATAAACATCGGTCCGGTTTGCGCCGGCAATAAGATGAATATCTTCCTTGACCGAGCCACTCGGCTGAGGTTGGACAGGAAACGGGCTGAACGGGTCCGGCATTCTCCGCTGACGCTGGGCCGGCTGCTGGCTCTCTTTTGTCACTGTAATGGTAATCGGCCGGGTCTGGTAGATGCTGCCCCTGAAATCAAGAGAGCACGGGCCGATGACCAGTTCACCCAGTTTCTCTGGCGCAAGGTAGTAGATAAAGCTGACAGCCTGTTCCCGGGTAACCCGGCCATTGACAAATGATATGTTGCTCGACTGAGATGAAGTGCTGCCTAACCGGCTGAAATCATGAAGCGCCGGCAGCTTTGGTCTTGGCACCCGGCCGATACCGCTGCCCACAACCGTGACTGTCAGGATAAATCTCTCACCAAGGCCAACCGTTGTCCGGTCAGCCTGGGCTGTGAACTGTAGCTCCGCGCCGAAAGAGAATCCAACCGCCAAGAGCGCCAAGGGAAGAAAGAATTTCACCGCCAGGACTATTGGTCTTCGCGCAAGTAATGGTTCACTTCTGTCGCCGAGAGGGCGAAGCCCGTGGCGGCCTTCCTGTCCGGAAGATTGCCACGTCGCGGAGCCTGCCCCGAGGCCACCGGAAGATTGCTTCGCTTCGCTCGCAATGACGTGGCCGTGGGGGCTCCTCGCAATGACAGCGGGGTCTGCAGTTTTGGCTTTTGCACTTCGGCTCTTGACTCTTGCCTTCTGCCCTCTCCTCTGTGTCCATCCGTGTTTATCTGTGGTTAGATTTCCTCTTGGCGGCCTTGGCGTTCCTTCGACTTCGCTCAGGACATGCCTTGGCGGTTCTTTCATCTTACCAGTCCTTTTCCACTTTGCGTTTGCTCTTGGGCCGGCGCGCCTTCTTCTGTTCTTCCTTTTCCTTCCCTTCAAGCGCCTGGAGCACCCGTTCGGCCTGACCCCTGTCCATCTGGTCCTGCTGAGGCTGCGGCTGTTGTTGATTCTGCTGCTGGCTCGAATCAGGCTGCTGCTCAAGCTCTTCTTTCTTTTTCAGGCAGAATTCCAGATTCTCTTTGGCCTGGCGGTCAAGAGAATTCATCACCAGGGCGCTTGTATACGCTTTGATTGCCGCATCCAGTTGCCCGGCCTTGAACACGGTGTTGCCCATGTTATACATCGCATCGGCCCGGCGCTTTACGCTGCGGTCGGTCAGGACCAGCTCAAGCTCGGAAACCGCTTCCGGGTACTTGCCGAGCCGGTACAGCGTATTTCCCAGGTTGAAATGAATCGCAGTCGCATCAGGCTCCAGAACTTCGGCCTGCTGGTAGGTTTCAAGCGCCTGGTCGAATTTGCCGCGGGCATACAGGCTGTTGCCCCGCCGCATAAGGCCGGGGACATCAGCCTGGGCCGTGCCGAACAATCCACATACCAGCACAAGGCCGAACAGGCTCTTCGGCCACCAGCCACGCTTGCGGTTACTCAGGAACATCCCGACAAGGAAAAACACTAAAGCAATGATAAGGAACATTTGATATCTTTCCACATACTCGGCATAAGTGGAGCCGCCGATTTCCTTCTTGCGCATCTTGTCCAGTTCGGCAATCAGCCTTTCAGCCGAAAACCCTTCAACCCGCAGAAACCTTCCCTGGGTCGCCCGGGCAATCAGAATGAGTTGACGTTCATTCATCCTGGACATCACAATCCGGCCTTCTTTATCCTTTTTGTACGATTTCAGGTTTCCCTGCTCGTCGTATTGTGGAATCGGCGCGCCTTCCAGCGTGGACATTGCAACCGGAAAAATTCTGACCCCGGCTTCGGCCGCGCGCTGAACCGCCTGGGATGTGTTCTTGCCCAAATCATCGCCGTCGGTCACCATGACAAGCGCTTTATGGTTCTTTTCTTTGGGATTGAATAAAGACATCGAAACATCAATCGCCCGGCCGAAATCCGTCCCTGGCACCGGCATCATGTCCGGGTCGATAATATCAAGAAAAAGCTTTGCCGCATCAATGTCTGTAGTCAGAGGGCACATCACATAGCAGTCGCCGGCAAATGCGGTAACCGCTACAGCATTGCCGCCCAGCCCGTCAATCAGAGCCGCCAGTCCGGTCTTAGCCCGGGCAAGCCGATTGGGTTTGACGTCTTGGGCAAGCATTGACTTGGAACCGTCAAGCGCGATGACAACATCAATCCCTCGACCCTTATACAACTGCAATTTCTCGCCCCATTTGGGACGGGCCGCGGCAACCAGCAGGAACGCCAGAGACCCGACCAGGAGCAAAGACCGCAGGATTGCCAGGCCGCGTGAAAGGTCAGGAGTCAGGCCGGGAACAAGCCTGGGCTCGAGCTGACGCCGCAGTCTCCGGTGCTTCAGGACCGCAGCCACCACAACCAGAGCAACCGCTACCGGAAGAATGAGAAGGAACCAGAGATAGGTCGGCTCAGCCCATTTTATCACGGCAGCCTCTGGAATATCGTTGCGGCCAAGCCGCCTCCGAGCGCCAGCGCAATCACCGCAAGCAGCAGCGAAAACCCGGCCCGCTCACTGTAAACAGTGTACTGCTTCACTTTGAATGTGGTCGACTCCATTCGGTCAATCTCGTCATAAATCAGCTTCAGTCCTTCGGCATCAGTCGCCAGAAACGACTTGCCGCCCGTAATATCAGCAATCTTCTCAAGCGTCTCGGTATCAAGGTCAATCTCAACCCTGCCATACCGCCTCCCG
>JAUWNN010000172.1 GCA_030612625.1 Caldifarciminota bacterium | reverse complement strand
GGGGACAAGAGCGGGATCGCGAAGACCCTGCACAACTTGGGGACGATTCACCAGGCCCAGGCCGAGTATGAAAAGGCCCGGGCATTATACGAGCAGAGCCTGAAGATAGACGAGGAGCTTGGGGACAAGAACAGCATCGCCATCACCCTTGGCCAGTTGGGCAAGCTGGCTGAGGCGGAGAAGGACGACCGGGCTGCGCTGCGGAATTACCTTGTCGCGTTCTCCATCTTCGAGGAGTTGAAGTCGCCGTACCGGGATTTGGCCCGCAGCAACCTTGCCCGGATGCGCGAGCGGCTCGGGGATGCGGAGTTTGAGCGGCTGCAGCGCGAAGTGGTGAAGGAACTGGAGAAGCAGGAAAAGTAGCGACCAGTCCGCCCGAGAACCGGAAATAGGGACAGCGACTCTTTTCCCAAAATACCTCCTCGCAGCCCTGCCCTGCGCACCGTCATGGTCGGAAAGGGGCCAGGTCTCGAGTCTTGACATTCGCAGAGGAAAGGGGCCAAGGAGTCAAGGGTCCAAGGGTTCTGTCAGCGGACTGGCAGGCTGCGCATCAAGCCGGAGAGTCATCCTGAACCGCTAGCCGCCCTGCCGGTTTTCGGGCTGATTAGGGACAGCCACCTATTTCCGTCCGCCGCGCGCACAGCCACTGGCACGAACCACAAAGATAGTCGCAGAACCCCTCACCCCAGCCCTCTCCCGCAAGGGACGAGGGAGCGAGAAGGACCGCCCTCCGGTTTCCGATTGTCGATTTCCGACTATTGACGGCTAACGGCTGACAGCCAAAGGCCGGAAGACTGCCACGCTACGCTCGCAGCGACCTTCGGTCGGATTGCCGCAGTCGCGGAGTTTACACTGAGGGAACCGAATGTGCTCCTTCGCAATAACGGAAAGAAAAGTCATTGCGGCCACGCACCCCCATGTCATTGCGAGGGCGAAGCCCGAAGCAATCTTCTGCCATTTTGCCTTTTACACTTTGCATTCTGCAATCTGACTTCTGACTTCTTCTCTTTGTGTCTTTGTGCCTTTGTGTTCAAGGAAAGGGTTCCAGGATTCCAGGGTTCCAGGGTTCGAGGGTGAGATTGCCGCAGTCGCTTCGCTCCTTCGCAATGACAGCGGGGTCTCCGGCTTTGCCTTTTGACTTTTGGCTCTTGACTTCCCCCTTCTTCGTGTCCTTTGTGCCTTGGTGTTCAATCTTCCTCTTGGCGGCCTTGGCGTTCCTTCGGCTTCGCTCAGGACATGCCTTGGCGGTTAATCGAATTCCGAATGACGAGTGAAGGACAGCAGCAGCTTGTTATCGAAAGCCATAATCTCAGAAGGCATACCCCAGGCTGATTCCAAGGTAGGGAATTACCCGATAGTCTTCAATGAAAGGTGGTCCGCTCAAATTGATGAGCGGGTTCAGATATGCCCTGAAGAGGAACCCCCCGCCAGATTGAAAACGGTATCCGAGAATCGGAGAGATATGGTAGAAACTGATGGTTTCCGTGTATCCCGAAGCATTGCTTTTTCCTGTCCACCAGGTTCCGCCCAATCCCATTTCCAGGAATGACCTTCTTTTCCCCAGATTGAACGTAACTTGATGAGGGATTGTTATTCCTCCAATGAAAGGAACCGAACCTACACCAAGAAGTCCGGCAATAAAACAGCGCTCTTTCTGAATCAGCACTCTTCCATAACTAAGAGACAAGAACAGCCCATTGCCGCCCAAATCCACGGAAACGGTATTCTTCTGAATCCCAGGTTCGTGAAATCCATTCCCGTCAGCAACCGAACCCAGGAACAGAAGCATCAGTAATGCGACTGCATTTCTTCTCATCCGAATTCCTCTCATCATGCCTCCTCCTTACTTCTGAATCACGCCCTTGCCACTCGAACCCTTGACCCCTCGACCCCTCGCACCCTTTCCGCACACGAAGTAGACGCCCGGGCTCAGGTGCCGGATGTCGTTCGCGCCGGGGTGAAGGTCCAGCGTTTTCCGCCCCATTGCGTCGAGCAGGGTCGGCTTGGTACACGACCCGAAATCCCCGAGCGGATTTCGGTCATGTCCCGCGCCCAGGTACAGCACGTTACGGACGATGGTGGCGGTGCGCGGGTGCCGGTTGGTCCGTGGTTCAGTTTCGGCCACGCCGGGCTGGGGACCGAATACGAGGTCGTCCCAGTGGTCGGAGCCGCCATATCCTTCGGTCCACAGTCGCAGCCGGGCGAATGCCGCACCGGGTGGGGCCGTTACAGTGCCGGTGGTCAGTTCGCGCCAGGCGGTGGTGTCGTGCTCAAGGGTCTGTGAGTACACGTCGTCAATCATTTCGTGCCCGGCGTCGAACCAGCCGATACCGAGTTTCATCCGGTTGCCGCGACCGTCGTTCTTGCGCGCCCAGCCGCGGAATTCGTAGGCGGTGCCGGGTGCTACTTCGACATCCTGGAACAGCACTGACAGGACCGGCCAAGGGTCGCCGAGCGAATCCGGGATGTGCCGGATGCTGTGGCTGCCGGAACGGACGACCGCGTCTTCGCGTCGGTACTGTGCCCTGCGGCCTTCGTGCCAGCCGGTCGGGTTCGGGCTGGTGTCGCTCGGGACCGCGAGCGTGTCCAGTTGCCACGTTTCGCAGTCGCCGTTGGTGAACTCATCAAGCGGCCGGTTGAACGACTCACGGAGCGCGGCCCAGAGCTCGCGCCGCGAGCCGTCGTACCCGAGGGCCCACATGCCGGTGCCGAGCAGGTCGTGCTCGTGTACCTCCCGGTACTTGAGCGTGAGGCTCGTGTCGTCGTCGTACCAGCCCTGGTTCCAGCCGCCGTTGTTGTATCGATACCACGGGGTCTTGCCTTCATCGTCCCAGCGCTTGCCGTGCTGTTGGGCAAGGCCGGGTGAATCGCGGTAGTAGAGCGCGGTTCCGTAGCCCGCGGTGGGCGAATGGGTGGTTTCGGCACGGGTCGGCCACTCCCAGCCGTAGTAGGGCAGGCCGAAAAGCAGCTTTTCGCCCGAACCGATTTCGGTCAGGTACTCGCTGAGCGACATCTGGAGGTTGCCGTAGAACTCCCAGCCGAACAGCGGCGCGGTCGGCCCGGCTTCGGGTCCGCCCTGCCAATGGAAGTTGTACTCCATCATGAACAGGCCGTCGGTGGTCTCGGCCAGGGCCCGGAAGTCGTAGGCGTTCGCAAAGTCCAGGGGCATGGTTGCCATTGTCAGTTCGAGTCCGGCGGTGCGGCAGGCCGCGGACAGGTCCTGCATGAAGATTGTCATCGTGTCCCGGTCCGCACCCAGGATTTCCTCGAAGTCCATGTTGATGCCGTCCATCCCGGCCCTGGAGGCCAGCGCAACCAGGTTCGGGATCGAACTGTCGGACCGAATCGCGTGATGGATGTTGTACCAGCCGAAACAGGTCGCCACCATTTCGCATTTCACCCCGTTGCGATGAGCCCGGTCGATAGTCCAGGCCCAGGCGCCGGGGAAGTTGTGGTGGTTGCTGATGGTGCCGTCGGCGTTCAGCGTGACGTCGAACAACCCGATGTGGGTCAGCAGGTCGAAGCGCAGGTGCGCATCAGACGTCCAGTGCGGGCTGTACCCGTACACGTTACGGGTGATGGTCGGGTTGTCGCGGGGAACGCGCGGGCTCGGGCTGCCGACCAGGCGTCCTTTGCCGACCGGGGCGTCGTTGCGATGGGCTTCGGATTCGACCCAATGGATGCCGTGATGGCCCGGTTGGGCCACGAGAGCGGAACAAACAAGGGCAGCGACCAGAAGCAGTTTCACACAGCCTCCTTACTCGGTAACAACTACTTTCTCTACCTGCAAGCAGGTTCCGGTCTTCATCCTTATGAAGTAGGTCCCGCCCGGTACCCTGCGTCCGGTTTCGTCCCGGATGTCCCAGACGACCGTTCTCCCCGGACCGAGGTTTCTGACCACCCGGCCGGCCGCGTCGTAAATCCTCAGTTCGGCCCCGGTTCCCGGGCTGACCGGTGCGCAGAGAATGTCCAGTTGCGTGCCGGTGACCGACGGTCGGATTTGCATCAACCGGGTCCCGACATCGCCGGGCTTCCGGTTCCCGATGATGCAGACCGGGTTGTAGTTGGTTACCCAGTAGTACCAGTCCGCTCCGGTGGGACGCGGGTTGTGGGGTGCGGGCAGGTACTCCTTCGCGACCCGGAGCAGGGTCAGGTAGTCATACCGGCACGACGCGTGGGTTCCGCCCCAGCGTTCGGCAAGGATATCGAACGCCCGGTGGACGTCCCATATCATCCTGTTCCACACCGAATCCGGTGGGACTTCGCGGCCGTAGAATGTCCGCAGCTTGGCAAACAGGATTCCCATGTCCTGCCAGGTAATCGCGGCGTCGTACACGTCGTGCAGGTCCCGGTTCATTGCGTCGGTGATTGCCTTGACGGTCGGAACGTGGTCCGCGTACCCGCCGAGCCCGAAGTCGCGGATGATGTCGGTCGAACGCAGGGCGCTGTCACGGTGGGTTTCGAAGATTCCCCGCGCCAGCAGGTTCCAGACCCCACGGTTGTACGCGAACGTGACGCAGGCCATTTCGGCCCACGGGTCGGCCGCACTGTCCATGAACGCGGTATAGTTGACCGGGATGGCGTTCAGGAACTCGCGGGTAACCGTGAGGCTGATGGCGCAGGAGATGGCCGACGATATCCAGTTCGGGTGGTTGAAGTCCGGGGTTATCGCAGTGTAATCATCGTGGTTGGCATCCGGGGGCAGGAAGTCCGGGAACACCGACTTGCAGTCGTTGAAGTTTCCGATTTCCTGCTGGTATGGACCATCCCGGTGGGTCACGAGCGGCCAGTACCAGGTATCTCCCTCAATTACGACCGGGGTGCTGTGACCGTTGTTCTCGCGGATGACACCGGTAGCCCAGTTCTCCTTGGTCCCGAGCCCGCACATGTAGTTGGGGTTGAGCTTGAAGAACTCGCACGTCCAACCGATGCCCATTGCCACCAGCCGGGACGGAATCCAGATGCGCGCGGCATTCTCCATGTTGACCCGGTAGGGCACGGAGTCGACCTGGCCGAGCTGGAGTTGGGTCGGGTTGCCCGGCTGGTAGATAATGAGTTTGCCGGTCACCGGTTGCGGCGGGGCGTGGTAGTAGGAAAAGGTGTCACTGACCAGGTCCGCCAGGCAGAGGTCAGGCTTGCCCGGATACCAGGAGGGCGGGAGCGAAGCATAGTGAGGATAGCGGATGTTCTCGCCGCGCACGTACCGCGCGTGGAAGCTGTCGAGGACAACGCTCTGGCCGAGCTTGCGGCCCTCAATCGTGAGGTTGAGCCGGGCCCCGAGCGGGAACAGACTCTGCCAGCCGAGGTCGACTTCCACGCGGTCACCCTGCTGTTCGAACCCGATTGCACCGTTGGGATTGGTGACCCGGGCAATCTCCGTATCGGTCCGGAACCGGATTGACTTGACGCCGAAGAACCAACCGTTCCAGGCGTACCGCTCGTTCGGATTGGCGACCAGCGCCATCCCAGTGAAGGTGCTGTCGTTCTCGGCCAGGGTTTCGTACACGACGGCGAGTTCGTCACGCGGCCAGCCGGGCGGAATCACCGGGTCAAAACCGGTGACCACAATATTCTCGGGAACCGAGCTGGTGTCCGTGCACGTGCCCGCACAACCGAACTGGACGCTGTCACCCGGCTGGATGGTGCTGTTCCAGCCGACGTTGATGATCCGGTAGTGGTTGCCGATCACGCTGTCGAGCCGGGCGTTCCAGACCGACGCAATCCGGTGGTTGTCCCAGTCGAACCCGATGTCCCAGAACAGGATCGGGTCAGTGCCGTCGTTGATTATGGTGAATTCCGCATCGAAGTTCTGGCCCTGGTGGCTGATGACATACCGAACCGTGGCAACAACAGAGTCGCCGCCTGCGGGTACGCTTCGGTCCGCACCGCTGGCCATTCCCTGTGCCTGAACCTGCAGGAACAGGCACAGACTCATACCCAGAAACAACGTTCGCTTCACGACTCCTCCTTTTTCTTGCGTCGTTTCCTGACCTTCTGCCTTGGCCGGGTGCGCTTCGGCTTCTTCGCCGCGAGGAGTTGCGTGAGGTCCGAAGACCTTTCCCAGTAGCGCTCGAACGCCTCGCGCATCATCGTAATCAGGGCGGGATTGCCGGAGGCAAATACCGTTACTTCGCTCTGCGACCCCAGGAAAGAGAAGGTAACCATGCGGTCGTCAAACAGGACCATGTTCATCGGCAGCGACGGATTGACCCGGGCTTCCTCGCCCTTGCGCGGCCACTGCCTCACATGCGACGCAAACCCTGGGTCCTCCAACGACCGCTCTTCGTAGATGCACCGCACGCGGGCCCCCCGCTTCAGGGTAGCCGCTTCGGTGCGGTCTGCATCCCGGTGCGTCTTAGGACTTGAATACTGATGACGCTTGAAGAAAATGAGCACTTCGCGCTGTGCCTCGCGGAACTGCGTCTCGATGACATGACGAATCTGGCTACCTCTGAGCACCTGGACGAAATCGTGGGGCGTGCGCTCCTGGCCTATTTCCCGGAACTCCTCGGCAAGGCGTTCGATTCCTTCCGCTTTGGCTTTGAGCGACTCGTCCTCACGACGCAACAGGTCGCGAAAAGCTATGTCCGGGGGTACGGCCGAGTAGTAATTCACGCGGCCCTGCTCCCCGGTGACGATGCCGCGTTTCGTCAGCCCGCCCAGCGCCACATAGATGTGAGGCCGCGGCACGGAAACGGCCTTGGTCAGGTCCTGAACTCTTGCTCGGCCGATTCTGAGGAGTGCCAGGTAAACCTCGGCCTCGTAGCCGGTGAGGCCGAGCGATTTGAGCAGGTCAGTTCTTTCCATTATGTACGTCGTAACTCGACGGACACATTGTAGACGAGCTCTGCCGCCCTGTCAAGCGGAAATACGGCAGCGTATGTTCTACCTAACGCAGAACCACGACTTCATGAATGCTTGACGCCTCACGCTCAACGCCGGCCGCCGGCC
>JAUWNN010000283.1 GCA_030612625.1 Caldifarciminota bacterium | reverse complement strand
CCTTTATCCGGGAATGTAACTTTATTGTTACAAAAAGGCCGGGTTTCCGCTGGGAGAGCGGCTCAGGGAGCCGTTCCCAGGTCCCCCCGGGGGCTCTCTCCCTTGCTCTCTGCATCGGACTCTCGCTCGGTCTATGCCTGGACCTCTGTCACGGTCTCTGGCTCGGACTGTGCCACGGACTCTGCCACGGTCTCTCCCAGGGACTCCCCTGGGGACTCTCCCAGGGACTCTCCCCCGAACTCTGCTTCTCTCTCTGCCCCGGGCTTGAGTCCGGTCGGCATTTGACCCGACCGGGCCGGCTTGACTTTGGCATTTCGGGCCATATCCTAATGACGAGTGGCGTTCTGCGCTCAGGGCGCAGGTGCCATTCGACTGCACTATAGTGAATCATGAATCATGAACCCCGGAGGGATTAGTGGTAAAGGATAAAACCTGTATCCGCTGGTTTGAAGACCTGAGTTCTAATGACATCGGAATAGCCGGAGGTAAGAACGCGTCGCTGGGCGAAATGATTCGCACGCTCAAGGACGAAGGGGTGCGAGTGCCGGGCGGGTTTGCCATCACAATTGATGCATACTGGGAATTCCTCGATGCCAATGATATGACCAAGAAAATCCAGTCCCTTCTGGCCAAGCTGGCCAAGGACCGGGGTTCCCTGATAGAAGTTGGCAACGCGATTCGCCGCTTGTTCGTAGTCGCCAAGTTTCCGGCCGCAACCGGGAAACAGATTCAGCAGGCCTATGCCGAGTTGTGCCGGCGGTGCAATGACCCTGAAGTGGATGTCGCGGTCCGGAGCAGCGCCACAGCCGAGGACCTGCCTGAGGCCAGCTTTGCCGGTCAGCAGGAAACTTTCCTGAACGTCACCGGAGAGTATGAGTTGCTCGAGGCGTGCCGGCGGTGTTATGCGTCGCTGTTCACAAACCGGGCCCTCACCTACCGGCAGGAAAAAGGGTTCGACCACATGGAAGTCGGGCTTTCCATCGGTGTCCAGAAGATGGTGCGCTCGGACCGGGCCGGTGCCGGGGTCGCGTTCTCCCTGGACACCGAGACCGGGTTCCCGGATACGGTCCTGATAGATGCCGCCTGGGGACTGGGGGAAACAGTGGTCAAGGGAACAGTCAATCCTGACGAGTACATGGTGTTCAAGCCTTTGCTCGACCGGAAAAACCTGAAGCCGATTATCAAGAAATCCCTGGGCACCAAGGAGAAGAAGATGGTCTACGCCCCGCGCGGCCGGGGAACGACCAGGGTGGTCAACACCCGCCAGATTGAGCGCCACTCGTATGTTCTGAAGGACGAAGAGATACTGCTGCTGGCACGCTGGACCACTCTAATCGAGAAACATTACGGCAAGCCGATGGACATCGAATGGGCCAAGGATGGCGATACCGGCGAGCTGTTCGTGGTCCAGGCCCGGCCTGAGACGGTTCACTTTCGCCGGAAAGCCGGCTCGCTCAAGACATACCGGCTCAAGGGAAAAGGCCGGAAACTGCTGAGCGGCCTGGCTGTCGGTGAAGCCATCGCCTCGGGCAAGGTCTGCCTGATGGAAAGCGTTGACCAGATTCGCTATTTCCGGGACGGCTCCGTCCTTGTTACCGGCATGACCGACCCGGACTGGGTGCCGATAATGAAGCGGGCCGCCGGAATCGTCACCGACCACGGCGGCCGCACCTGCCATGCGGCCATCGTCAGCCGGGAACTGGGCGTACCGACCATCGTCGGGACGCACAATGCAACAGCCATTCTGAACGACGGCCAGGAAATCACCATCGCCTGCTGTGAGGGCGAAGACGGCGCTATCTACGAAGGGCTGCTGGAATACGAAACCACCGATGTGGACATCACCAACGTTCCCGAGACCCGCACCCGGATTATGCTCAACATCGGCAGCCCGACCGAGGCCCTCCGCTGGTGGCAGCTTCCCAGCCAGGGAATCGGGCTCGCGCGGATGGAGTTCATTATCAGCAGCATCATCAAAGTCCATCCGATGGCCCTGGTCCGGTTCGACGAGTTGGAAGACGAGGAGGCACGCCGGCAGATTGAGGAACTGACCCAGGACTATGAAGACATAACCGAGTACTTTGTCGAACACCTGACCCGGGGCATTGGCCGGATCGCCGCATCCCAGTATCCCGAGCCGGTCATCGTCCGGATGAGCGATTTCAAGACCAACGAATACGCCGACCTGATTGGCGGCCGGCAGTTCGAGCCCAAGGAGTCCAATCCGATGCTCGGCTTCCGCGGTGCGGCCCGGTACTACAGCAAGCGATACCGTGACGGCTTTGCCCTGGAATGCCGGGCGATAAAACGGGTCCGGGAGGAACTCGGCCTGGACAATGTCATCATCATGATTCCGTTCTGCCGGACCGTTGAGGAAGCGGACCGGGTTCTGGATGTGCTCAAGGACAACGGCCTGAAACAAGGCAAGAACGGGCTTCAGGTTTATGTCATGTGCGAAATCCCGTCCAATGTCATCCTGGCAGAGCAATTCGCCCAACGGTTCGACGGCTTTTCGATTGGAAGCAACGACCTCACCCAACTCATCCTGGGCGTTGACCGGGATTCAGCCGAACTGTCGCATCTGTTCGATGAGCGCAATGAGGCGGTCAAGAAGATGATTTCGGACCTGATAGCGACCGCGCACAAGGTTGACTGCAAAGTCGGTATCTGCGGTCAGGCCCCGAGCGACTATCCTGAGTTCGCCGCTTTTCTGGTAGAAGCCGGCATTGACTCCATTTCTCTGAACCCGGAC
Source organism: Caldifarciminota bacterium (assembly GCA_030612625.1). Taxonomy (GTDB): domain Bacteria; phylum Hydrothermota; class Tepidihabitantia; order Tepidihabitantales; family Tepidihabitantaceae; genus UBA3079. The sequence continues at coordinate 622 of JAUWNN010000283.1, read as the reverse complement.
AGCGTGGTCGGAGTGAAACGCCTGGTCAGTGAAGTTGAGCAGAAGATGCACGACGCGTGACAGATGATGCGCGTGGATGTCGTCTTCGGAATTAAGGAAACACAATACTAAATAGCTGACCGTTCAACCACGAACCGCAATCGGCTGACGGCCAACGGCTAGCAGCCACAGAGCAACGACCCGCGAGTCAGGCTCGCGGAATCCGATTTTGGAGTGCAATGTCTGCGACATTGCAGCAACGACGCAGTCGTTGCACTCCATAGAAGCGGAAAAGCGGCAGCACGCTGCCGCACTCCAAATCAGCTACCTCGTGCCTTTGTGGTTGAGATTCTTCGGCTTCGCTCAGAATGACAAAGGAGTTCTCTTTGTACTACAAAGGTACAAGATCGTCGTTTTCGCGACGATGTTTTCCTCAGGTGTACATGCCTACTACTGAGTTTCGCATCAGTACCGGTCCATTTCTGTCACCGCGAGGGCCGAAGGCCCGTGGCGGTCTTCCTCTCCGGAAGATTGCCACGTCGGGCGTCGAACGCCCTCCTCGCAATGACAGCCGGGTCTGCGGTTTTGCCTTTTGCACTTTGGCCTTTGACCTATGACTCCTCCTCATCTGTGTCTATCTGTG
>JAUWNN010000075.1 GCA_030612625.1 Caldifarciminota bacterium | reverse complement strand
AGGACTGAACACAAAGGCACAAAGAACATAAAGAGAATCCTTTTGTCATTCTGAGGCGAAGCCGAAGAATCTCAACCGCCAAGGCCGCCAAGAGCGCCAAGAGGAAATCTAACCACAGATAAACACAGATGAGGGCAAGAGGCAGAATGGCGGAAGATTGCTTCGGGCTTTGCCCTCGCAATGACTTGACCCGGCTTTGGCGTTCCTGGCGGTTTGTTGTCAGCGGTTGGCCGGAAGTGGAAGGCGAGACGAATTTCGGTTGTTGACACCAGGGCTGTTTATACTAGGATTGACCTCGCATCATGGCGCAGAGTGTCGACATTATTAGCCAGGTGAGGGCTGCTGAGGTCGAGGTGAATCAATCGGTCGAGGCGGCTGAACAGGAGAAGCGCCGGGCCATTGCCGAGGCCGGGGAGAAGGCGGAAAAAGCGGTTGAGGCGGCGAAAACCCGGGTGCAGCAGGAACTGGCTGAAGCCCGCAAACATGCGGAAGAAGAAGCGGTCGAACTCGAGAACCAATCGACTAAAGAGACCGAAGCTGCGGCCGAGAAGATGAAGAATGTGCCTGAGGACAAATTGGACAAGGCAGTTAAGCGGACAGTGGAAGACTTGCGACATCGGTGGCAATTGACAGAGTAGCTAAGGTCCTGGTAGCGGTTCACCAGGATTCGGCGCCGAACCTGCTCAAGCGTCTGCAGCGGCGGGGGATTCTCCACATCGTGAAGACCGAAGAGATGGAGCCGGGTACAGACCTGGCCGAGATGGACCGTCAGTTCGTCCGGCTCGAAGAGGCGATAGAGTTCCTGGGCTCAAGGCAGAAGAAGAAGGGCGGAGTGCTTGGTGAGGCCAAAGTCGAGATGACCCGTCCGGATTTCGACAGGGCGGTTGAGGAGTACGAGCCGGGCGAGCACCTGGAACATGTGAGAGTCCTGTCGCGCGAACTTGAGGAGTCGAGCAACCGCATTCGCAGCCTGAAGACCGAGACTGCGCGCCTGGGGCCGTGGACGGAACTGGACTACGCCCCGGCCGGGTTGTACGAAAACGAAACGGTGGAGGTCGTGGCAGGGAGGTTTGCCGATGTGGCTGAGTTCGAGAAGGCGCGGGAACTGCTGAAGGACAAGCCGGCAGACGTCCAGCGCGTGGGCACGGCCGAGACCGAGATGCCGGTCTTGATTGTGAGCGCAAAGGAGGCGGCCGAGGAGGTTAGCCGGGTCGTGGGCACGCTCAGGTTTGAGATGACAGACCTGAAAGGCGTCCGGCAGAAGCCGGCACAGGTAGTTGAGGAACTGAAGCGTCAGGTTTTTGAGCTGGGCAGGCGGCGCGATGAGATTGAGACAAAGCTGGGGGAGATGCTCGAGGTGCTGCCGAGGCTGAAGGCGGTGGCCGACAACCTGGGCAATGAGCGTGACCGTACCGCAACCGAGGCAGGGCTGGACAGGACAGAAGTCGTGACTCTGGTCCCCGGCTGGGTGCGCGAGCGCGATTTCGTGAAGCTGGAGCGAGCGGTCGAGGAGTCCGGGGCCGCGAGTCTGAGCCGGCTCGAGCCTGAGAAGGACGAAGAGCCGCCGGTTGCGCTTGTGAACCGGACTCCGTTCCGGCCGTTCGAGCTGGTGCTTGACTTGTACAGTATGCCGAAGCCGAGCGAGGTTGACCCGACCCCGCTGCTGGCGCCGTTCTTCGCCATCTTCTTCGGGTTCTGTCTGACCGATGCGGGATACGGTATTGCGCTGGTGGTGATTGCGGCCCTGTTGATGAAGAAGCTGGGCAGGAGCAACAAGCTGCTGGGCATGCTGCTGGTCGGCGGGTTTTTCACTATCATTGCCGGCGCGCTGGTGGGCGGCTGGTTCGGAGATTTGCCGGACAAGATAGGTCTTGCACCGCTTATCAACTTCAGGAACCGGCTGGTGTGGTTCGACCCGCTGAAGAACCCGATGCAGTTTTTCATTCTCTCGCTTGCGTTCGGGTACCTGCACTTGATGTTCGGGATGGTGATTGAGATTGTGGATTGCCTGAGGGTACGCAGGGTCGGCGACGCGCTACTGGGCCAGTTGCCGTGGTTTGTGGCGCTGAACTCGCTGGTCGCGATAGTGCTGCTGGGCAAGAGCCTGCCGGTCTGGGTATCGGCTCTGCTGCTGGTGCTGGTCCTGGCTTCGGTGGCATCGATAGTGGTATTCACTCAGCGGGCCACAGGGATTGCGCTGGCGCAGACGATGTGGTTCGGGATGTTCTGGCTGGTGCTGGTGTTCTTCGCCGCGAAGCTGGGCCGGCTGCCGGCTGTGTTCCTGCATGTGAAGTGGTTGCTGCTGGTGGTGTTTGCCGGAGCTTTTGCGTACACACTGGTGAACCTGGCAAGGACAAAGAAGCTCAAGCCGGTGGCGCTCGCCATCGGTGGTGCCGGAGTGGTCTGTTTCGGTCTGTACCTGTCCGGAGTCCTGCCGTGGTTCGTGGCCGGGCTGGCCGGGCTGGCGTTCTTTTTCACCGCGCCTGCGAACCGACAGGTTGCCGGGAAACTGGCCTGGGGCGGGTATGCGCTGTATGGCGCAACGTCCTATGTGGGCGTGGTGCTTTCCTATATCCGTATCATGGCGCTCGGCATGGTGACCGGCGGCATCGCAATGGCGGTTAACACAGTCGCCTGGATGGTGACCGGGATTCCGGTGCTGGGCATTATTATTGCGCTGGTGGTGCTGGCCATCGGCCATACTTACAACCTGGCGGTGAACGTGCTCGGGGCATTTGTCCATACGCTGAGGTTGAACTACGTCGAGTTCTTCCCCAGGTTCTACACGGGCGGGGGAGAGCCGTTTAAGGCTTTCAAGGAACAGAATCGTTTTGTTGCGGTAAAGTAAAGGAGGAGTTGTGGTCGACCCGATTGGTCTTGCGATTGCGATAGCCGGAGCCGTGGTTGCAGCCGTGCCGGCCGGTATCGGTTCGGCAATCGGCATCAGCATGACCGCGCAGGTCGCGAATGGCGTGCTGGCCGAAGACCCGAAGAAGTTCGGAAATCTGTTCATACTTGTTGCGCTTCCCGGCACCCAGGGTTTCTACGGTTTCCTGGGCGCTTTCCTGGCGATTACGCAACTTGGGCTGCTGGGCGAGATTCAGGCGATTACGTTCTGGCAGGGAGTGCAGATGTTTGCGGCGTGCCTGCCGGTCGGTCTCGCGGGGCTGGCATCCGGAATCTGGCAGGGCCGGGCTTGCGCTTCGGGTGCCCAGTTGGTGGCCAAGCGTGCGGCTGAAGGCACCAAGGCGGTCATCTTCGCCGCAATGGTTGAGACCTACGCAGTGCTTGGTCTGCTGGTTACTATCTTTGCTCAGATGGGCGTGAAGCTCGGTTGATGAGCACGGCCGCGCTGGTTGAGAAAATCCGGTCCGACGGACAGGCCCGGGTCGCTGGGATAAACAACAACCGGGACAAGAAGATTGCCGAGATTGAGGAACGCCTGGCCAATGAAGTGAACGAGCTTGAGCAGGAGTACCAGGAGCGAATCGAACGTGAGACCCGACTGATTAAAGAGCGGGTCGGAAGCCGGGCAAGGCTTGAGCAGCGCAAGAATCTGCTCGCGGCGAAATGGGAAGTGATTGAACGGGTGCTTGAATCGGCACAAACGCAGGTTCTTGAAGATGAGAAGTATCCGCAACTGATTAAGGACATAGTTGAGCGGTATGCTCCTTCAGATTCGGTCGTGAGACTATCTGCAGCAGATACCGAGAAGTTCGGCAGGAAGCTCGGGGTAGAACTCGGGGAGCCGGCCGGAATCAAGGGCGGTGTAATCATCGAGAAGAAGAAACAAAGACAGATTCTGGATTTCTCGGTTGAAGAAACCCTTGGGGCTATTCGTGAAGAGCTCGCTTCGGAACTGGCCGGCCTGCTGTTTCCCGAGTCAGGTTCCAGGAAGAGGGGAGACAAAGGCCGGTGAGTTTGTGCGCGGGGCTGAACCAGTCAGGTTGCAGTTGTTCCGCGATTGCCAGTTCGGTCAATTGCTGCTGACGCCGGACCCGATTGAACTCCTCGGCAAAGCTCAGGGCGTTGCGCCGGGACCCGTTGTAGAATCTCAGGAACAGGACTGAAAATACCACGGCCGCGGTCATCCAGTCATCGGACCGTACCGCATAATAGACTCCGGCTGCCGAACCTCCGGTTACAAGCAGGCTGAGCAGGCCGGTCACAGGCCGGCCCGCATAGATTTCACCGGTTCCAGGGATGAGTGAAGACAGGACCATAGCGATGGTCGGGTTCCTGCCGGGCAGTTGTCCGGCTCGGTTGACCTGGGCCGCGACAGATATCCGGCCTGCTTTTTCGTAGCTGGTCGCGGCTTCGCTGAGGTTGTTGTCGGTCAGTTCCAGCCAGCCGATAGATGAGTTCAGTTCAACGCGCCGGACCGAGTCCCGGGTGAAAATCAGCAGGTCGAGAAGCTCCAACCGGGCACGGTCGGTCTTGTTGTTCATAGCGAACAGACCGGCAAGCGCCAGGCCGGCCTGATAACTCAAGGAGCGGTGGTGTTCAGCAGTGTTGCGCAGCGCTTCGGCAGCGGCTTCGGTCCGACCTGCCGCGCCGAGGCTGAGCCCCAGCTTCAGATGGTCAAGCCCCGGGTTTTCTGAGCCGAGGAACAGAGCCCTCTTATACTCGGTTGCGGCCGCAGTATAGAACCTGCCATTGAACAGAGAGTCGGCCAGGGACGTGTGGCCGTTGGAAAGGGCAGTGGTTGAGGCCAGAACCAGGTGGAGCAGAACAGGAAGATTCAATTTTGGTCAAGGGCGACACCCTGCGCAGCGCAAGGGTGTCACCCTGTTGTATCCTGTTGTATCTGGTGGTGCAGTGTTTTCGATTACGGCCCGGTAGTCGGGTTCGAGTCTTGCACTGTGCAGAATTCGCTCGGCCTGTGTCAGATACTTCCTTTCCTGAAACCGGTTATAGTCACGGGCTGCGATATTGGCACCGTAGATGTTGGCAGCATGGAACAGCGCGGTAAGGGTTGTGAATATCGACAGCTTGATTCGGGTTCGGTCCTTTTCCGGATTTGCGGCAAACCAGTAAGTCAAAAGACCTGAACCTGCCACGGTGAGAAATGCGTAGACCCCGTCACCGGCCCGGCCCGAATACAGATGCCCTGCTCCGGGTATGACTGCGGACAGGAGGGTGCTTGCCGTCCGGTTCCTCCTGGGCAGGCTCCGGCCGTCAAGCTCAGCCAGTTCCGGCAGCAGGGGTGACACCCTGCGCAGCGCAAGGGTGTCACCCTTGGCCGCACACCTGAACAGACTGGCGGCTTCGGGGAACCGGTGTTCCTTGAACAGAGTCCAGCCGGTCAGGACCAGACGCTCGTGTGCCAGGCCGGAGCCGGTGATTGAATCAAGAACCGCCCGGGTCCTGTCATAGTGACCCTGGGCAAACCAGGTCCGGGCGATGCCATACTGACAGATGTCAATAACAGCAGGGGTTCCGGTTTCCTGAAACGCGGTGCGGGCCCGGGCATAATCCTTGGCCCGAAGGAAAGATTCCCCGGCCATCAGTCCGGCATAGGTTCGAACAGCCCGGCTGGTATCAGCGAAACCTGCGCGCAGGTATTCCATTGCTGCCCGCTGATAGTCTTCAGTCGAATAAAGATGGTCGGCAAACCCGAGTTCGGAAACCCGGCCGGCAGATGAGATGTCCTGCAAGACCGGGACCTGTTCAGGCTCCATTGCGACCAGGGTCAGATTCTTCGGCTCGGCCCCGGGTTGCTGCCAGGCGATATGGTTTTCCACCGGGTCTTTGAGCCGGTCGTGGGAAATCCCGAAGTAGTACTTGTCATAACAGGACCAGGCAAATGTGTGGCAGCGCATCAGTCGCTCAGCACCCATCAAAATCCCGGGCAGAAATCCCTGGGACCGGATTGCCTGTTTTGTGAACTGCGAACAGGTTGGCCAGAAGTTGCACATGTTTCTGCCCTGCAATGGAGAGAGAACCGCTTTGTAGCCGCTAATCAGCCATTCACCACTGATCCCGAGCGGGTCATAGCCTGCCGAGGCAAGGGTGGCTGTTGCACAGATGACAAAGAGTAGTCGCCGCATGTCACAATGTAGAACCAGGGCCGGACAAGTCAATCATTTCGGTTCTGCTCAGTGAATGACGGTCCGGGTGAAGTGCATCACAGTGGCGGCTGTAAGCCCGACCGTGAGGTTGTCGTCAATGTCCACAGGCAGGGCCTCGAACACAGTTGCGGTCAGGGCTCCGACTGCAATCATCCAGACAGGCATCGGAATGAACTCATTGACAACAGCCCCGGCCAGAAGGCAGGCAAGCAGATGGGCCAGTGTTCCCTCGACCGTCTTGCTGAACAGTTGGATGCGGCCGTGCTGGAGCCCGAAGTACTTGGCAGAGAAGTCGCCGAAGATAAGGAAGGTCATCGCGTAGAATGCAATGGTGCGGTTGAAGATGACCATTATCAGAAGCGAAGCGATGAGAAACCCGGTCATTGAGGAAAGGCGATTGCGCTCGCTCTGCTTGAAGGTGCTGACCGCATTCTTCAGAAGAAACAGGTTGATGCGCCTGGCCGACAACCGGGTGATGTCCATGACAATGAAAACCAGGGTCACTATCCCAACGAGAATCAGAGTAAAAGCGCGGCCCAGGGTGAAAAGAAAGACCGGAAAGGCCATTGCGGCCGGCCTGATGAGAAAACGCCACAGCTTCATCCTGCGACGGCTGTGCTCGGTCAAGGTCAGGCTGCGGCGCCGGACTGAGTTGATAATGCTCACTGCGCAGATGAATGACAGCAGGCCCAGGGTGTACCAGAACAGGGGGGAAGGCGGAACATAGCGGACAATCACGAAGCCGAGAAGCGGCACCGCGGTCAGGCCGAGGATTTCAAGCCGGCGGGTGATGAAGAGCATTCCCAGGACTGTCAGTCCGATAAGCGCGTTCAGGTGCCAGGGAACCGGGTTGTCGCGCACCAGAAGGAACAGGTTGACTATCATCAGCGCGGTTGTGGTGGTGATGCCATGGCCGCCTCTGAACTTGAGATAGAACGGCAGCAGATGGCCGATGACCGCAGCCGCGCCGCTGGCAAAGACAAAGACCGGCGGCAGACCCAGCCAGTATGCGATGAGCATGGCAAGCACTCCTTTGCCCAAGTTGAAGAGTGCGGCCACTATTCCGGGAACCGGGCCAAGGACCTGGAAAGCGTCGGCCGTGCCGGTCATACCTGTTCCATGTTTCCTGATGTCAATGCCTTTGACCAGCCTGCCGAGGAAGTAGGATGGGGATATTGAACCGAGGAGATAACCGACCAGCAGCGCCAGAGCTTCGCCCATGTCTACGGATTATAGCCCGAGCACGGCGATATTCAAGCCGCTTCGCAAAGAACGCAGAGAAAGGCAGTAGGAGAACCACAGATAAACACAGATGAACACAGAGGGCACAAGTCAAAAGGCGAAGTGCAAATTGCAAAAGGCAAAACCGCAGACCCCGCTGTCATTGCGAAGGAGCGAAGCGACTGCGGCAATCTCACCCTCGAACCCTAGAACCCTGGAATCCTGGTTCTGCGTCCTCGCGGGTGCCGTCCGACGGCTCAACCCTTTCTTTTGACACCAAGACACCAAGAGCACAAAAGCAGAAGGATGAAAGCGGAGGATAGTGGGTCGGGCCGGTGGTGTGAGCGGTTGACTGCAACTGCCCGGCCTTTATGATGGGTTCATGTTTGCGACTTGTGAAAAGGTGACATCCTGCGCAGCGCAAGGGTGTCACCGTCCAAAGGGTAGAGTGTGACAGTGCGCTCAGGTTCCCGGGTTTCTGCCAGGCAGAGTTGGCCGAGAAGGAACAAATGGCTGCTGGTATTCCTGGCAGTTTACGCACTGCTTTCGGTTCTGCTGTTTGACCCCAAGGTGTCGGTCGGCGGAGACAATGCGGTCTATCTGACGCTCGCCAAGTCAATCGCGACCGGCAAAGGGTATGTGCAGCTTCACCTGCCGGATGAGCCGGCACATGCTCAGTATCCTTTCGGATTTCCGGTTCTGCTTTTGCTGGTTCATGTTCTGTCAGGTGGGGTGAATGTCCTTGGGGCCAAACTCCTGGTTGTGCTGGCCGGGATTGGGGCGGTGTTCTTCATGTACGGGATATGTGAGCACCTGTTTAAGAAAAAGGCCTGGGTGGTGATGGCTTTGATGGTGTCGGTTCCGATGTTCGTTACGTACAACCACAAAGTCCTTACCGAGATTCCTTTTCTGTGCTTTTCCATGGGGACTATCTATTTCCTGCTCAAGGCGAGCGTCAAACGCAGAGCCTTCTACTGGATTGGATTCGGGCTTGCCATCTGTGCGTTCCTGCTCAGGACCGCGGGCATCTCGCTGATTATGGGCGTGACGCTTTTCCTGCTGCTCAGGAAGCAGTACAAGTATCTGGGGATTTTCGTATTGCTGTTCCTGGTTGCCTTTGTCCCCTGGCAGATAAGGAATGCAAGCCTAGGTCAGGGCCATCCGTACCTGGAGCAGTTTCTGGCCAAGAATCCGTACCAGGTTGAACTGGGTAGAATTGGGGTGTCTGACCTGGTAGACAGGGTATGGCGTAACCTTCTCACATACAGCTTCGGAGTGGTGCCGACAGGCCTGGTTTCCTTGCTCAAGCAGAGCGCACTGGCATGGGTAGCAGGAGGGGTTCTGGTGGGTCTGGCTATAGCCGGTTTCGTGCGGAAAATAAGGAACCGGTCGGTAGTTGAGGCCTATGCGCTGTTCGGAGCCCTGGCCCTGGTCATCTGGCCGGCGGTATGGACGGGTGACCGATTCCTGCTGTCTTTGCTGCCGGTTCTGGTGATATATATCTTCACCGGCCTTTTCTGGCTGGAGAGTAAGCTCAAATGGAGATACTTCGTTCTGGCAATTACCGGGATACTTGTGTTACTCAACGGCATCAAGATTGTCCAGATGGCCCAGGCAGCGGTTACGGACAACATCAGGTATCTGAAAGGAGACCGGGACGCGGGGGACAGTCCGGACTGGCGGCACTGCTTTGAGGCGATAGAGTGGATAAGGACCAACGTTGAGACCGAATGCGTGGTCATGGCCAGAAAGCCGGAGTTTGTGTATTTGTTGTCCGGACACAAGTCAATCTGCTACCCGCTCACCCGGGACCGTGCCGAGGTGATAGAAGCGATTGGCAAAGCTGACTATGTCCTGTTCGACAACTTCCGGTGGACCGGCCTGACCGAGCGCCTGCTCGAGCCGGCGCTCTGGGAAGAACGGGGTCGGTTGCTTCTGGCGTACGAGACCGGCCCGCCCAAGTTCTATGTGGTCAAGGTGAAAAAGGAGTGGTAGTCGGGCACAGACACGGCTGTTCCTGATTTCCTTGTTCGCAAGCCAGTGCTTGACTGACTTGGACTAGGAGTTAGGATTCTGCTCGTGCGCTGTCTTGTTACCGGAGCAAAGGGAATGCTCGGCACCCGGTTTGTGGGTTGGCTTCGGGCCCAGGGCGAGGAGGTTGTCGGCTGGGACCTGCCCGGACACGACATCACCGACGTGAAGAAAACCATCAATGGGATTCACAAGGTGGGCCCGGACGTTGTCTTTCACTTCGCAGCCTGGACCGATGTTGACGGGTGCGAAGGGAATCCGGGCAAGGCCACAAGCACGAACTTCCAGGGAACCTGGGTTGTGGCCCTGGGTGCTGCAGAGCTCGGTTGCAGGCTGCTGCATGTGAGCACTGACTACGTTTTTGACGGCCGGACCGGCCGGCCTTACCACGAACGCGACAAGCCCAATCCTTTGTCTGTGTATGGCCGGAGCAAGCTGATGGCAGAGAAGGCTGTGACCAAGAGCTGCTCACGGCGCTATATCGTGCGAATCAGCGGGCTGTTCGGCCGGTACGGCAGGAATTTCGTGGACACAATCAGAACCCTGGCCGCAAAGAAGAAGCGGCTGGAAGTGGTGGCAGACCAGGTCAGCTCACCAACATACGCGCGTGACCTTTGTGAGCCTTTGCTCGAGCTGGCCCGTTCCAGGGAGTATGGGACATATCACCTGACCAATTCAGGACAATGCTCATGGTACGAGTTGGCAAGAGAGGTTGTAAGCCTTGTCGGTGCTGGTTGTCAGGTTCTGCCGATAAGCACGGATAAGGCAGGCCGTCCGGCTTCAAGGCCGGCTTTTTCGGTATTAGAGAACCGGAATTTCAAGAAGAAGTTCGGTAAGGTCTTGCGGCCCTGGCAGGATGCTTTGAAGGAGTATCTACTTGAAGGATGAAGGATGAAATGAACCGCCAAGGCCGCCAAGAAGAAGACTAAACACAAAGGCACGAAGACACGAAGAATGAACCACAGATGAACGTAGATGAACACAGAAGGCAGAAGGCGGAGGTCAAAATGCGAAGTGGCAGAAGATTGCTTCGGGCTTCGCCCTCGCAATGACGTGGGGGTACGTACCCGCAATGACTTTGTTTTCCGTCATTGCGAAGGAGCGAAGCGACTGCGGCAATCTCATCCTCGAACCCTGGAACCCTGGAATCCTGGTTCTGCGTCCTCGCAGGTGCCGTCCGACGGCTCAACCCTTTCTTTTAACACAAAGGGGACAGGATGAAGGCAGAAGGATGAAGGGTGGAGTACAGGCAGCCTAAGCTGGCGGTTGACTGCATCATACTTGTTCAAGGCAGGATTCTTCTGATTTATCGGAAGAATGAACCGGTCGGATGGGCTCTGCCCGGCGGGTTTGTGGAGTATGGGGAGACGGTTGAGCAGGCGGTCCGGCGCGAGATGCTTGAGGAGACCGGACTTGAGCTTGAGCAGTTGGAGCAGTTCCATGTGTATTCTGACCCGAGCCGTGACCCGAGAGGGCACTGCGTGTCAGTGGTCTTCTCGGCACAGGGAAAGGGGACTCCAGCCGCGGGTGATGATGCGCTCAAGTTCCGGTTGATTGAGCCGGGCGATGTCCCGGAATCAGAGATTGTGTTTGACCACGTCCGGATTATCCAGGACTTTGTATCCGGCCGGTATGGCCGGCAGCATAGAAGACCTCAGGCCGGGTAAGCGTTAAGCTGGCTTGCCCATTTGTTCAGAGCCTCAACCCGCTTCTTGTCACTCTGAGGCAAGCTCAGAGGTCGTCCCCGACAGTCAATAATCACGCCGGAAAGCCCGCCCTGGACTTCGGTCTCGAATACCTTGCCTGAGCCTGCACCCACGTCAAAACCGCGCTCAGGCTGAATCGCAGCCTGGGCCGTTTCGCCCGCAGGCAGAGGTAGTATTGCGATGTCGCCGAACCTGACATCGACTTCCTGTTTTCCGTTGTCTTTCCCGGTAATGCTGACGTGCGCGCATTTGGCGCCTTGCTTGCCCGGGCCGGCCGGTGCGATGCAGGTTCCCAGGTGAATCAGGCAATCCTTCTCAAATACCTCACGGGCCGCTTCAGGATGGACTTCGGTCAGAACGCCCAGATGGGGCATCATGAAGATGGAGTCAACGGTCAAGCGGGTAACGCCTTCGGGCTGGAATGCATCCAGCAGCATCATTGCGGCCTGGACCCGCCTTGGAGCATGAGAGAGCGCGCCGCCTGAGCCGACAACCAGCTTCAGGTCCATCATGTCCACTAGGGTTTCGCCGGTCCTGGACTGGGCAAACGCATCGGAAATGGTCCTTGCCTGCTGAACGCCTTTGAGCCCGACCGCCATTGATCTGTGGTGTTTGAGCGCCAGACGCAGGGCCTCGCGGGCAATCGCCTGTTCCAGTTTCAGTTCTTCGAGCGTGGCCGGTATTGTAGTCGGTCGAATCATCTTGTTGCGGATACGGTTGCGCACTTCGGCGGCCGGTATCTCGAACGGAATCCAGCGCATGATGTTCTCTTCGCCGGCTTCAGCCAGGACATTGGAAATCGAGTAGGACATTCCGAGATTGGCGGATACGGTGCGGTTGAAGATTCCCTGGAAAACGCTGAATATGTCGGTTGTCGCTCCGCCGATGTCAACTCCCAGAACCGCGATATGCTCGGACTTGCCGATGTTCTCAATCAGCAGCCCG
>JAUWNN010000233.1 GCA_030612625.1 Caldifarciminota bacterium | reverse complement strand
GTGCCGGTCGAGCCCTGGCCCAAGTATCTTTCCTACAATCCGGCCAACAACAAGGTGTACTGCGCACCCACTCAGCAGGGTTGTGTTACGGTGATTGACTGTGCGATGGACAGTGTAGTCCGGGTGTTTGAGGTTGACGCCTATCCTATCTGTTTCACCTGGAATCCGGTTCAGAACCGGACATATGTCGGGAACAGCGACGGTTCCTGCATTACGGTTTTCAGGGACCGGGTGGGGGGAGTTGAGGAAATGACGAATGTCGAATTCCGAATGCCGAGTGCCAGCTTGGTGAGTGGCGGGATACTCAACTTGTCTGGCTCAGAATCAGCGGTTCTGCTCGATATCACCGGCCGGAAAAGAGCGGACCTGGAGCCGGGTGCAAATGATGTGCGCCATCTTGCGCCGGGCGTGTACTTCCTGAAGGATGAGAGTGGAAGGATGAGGAACGAAACCGCCAAGGTCGTTATTCAGAGATAGGACTTGGCCGGCCTGCCGGGTCGACTCTGCCCAAGAACCGAAATAGAGCCACGAAGCCACGAAGAACACGAAACGGAGAAGCAGCATAGAAAAAGGGTTCCAGGATTCCAGGGTTCTAGGACTCGAACCCTTGGTCCCTTGAACCCTCTTCTGTTCATCTTTCGTGGATTTCGTGCTTTCGTGGCCAATCCTATATCGGTTTTCGGGATTCTGCCTGCTGCTTGACTTGGGGGTTGGCTGGGATACTATTCCTCAGATAGTAAAGGATTCCTGGCAGATGCTGATTTTTCCTGATTTTCCCGAACGTATCATGTTTGATAGATGCCTTATCCCAAGGCGATAACAGGAGGTTTCGATGAAACGGATACTGGTTGTTGTTGCGGTGCTGGTGCTGGCCGCAGGTATTGTCCAGGCTCGGCGCTGGGTAGGATTTGAAACCGGCCAGCTTGAACAGGCACCAGAGTTCCGGGTTCTGAGTTCCAACTCGTTCCGGACCGTGGTTGAGCTGGAACTGGCCGGAATGTACGTGGATGAAGTCCGGGCCAACGGCCAAACCTGGCAGACAATCGAACTGGGCATGGCGGCAGGCGGGTTGCTGACTGAGCAAGGGTCGCCCCAGTTGCCGGTTGTGGCCCGGTTTCTGAAGATTCCTGATGACCGGGCGGTCGAGGTTCGAGTGCTGGAGCTGGATGAGGTGGTGCTTGAAGGATACAGTGTTTATCCGGCCCAGCCGCCTTTGCGTGAAGACCAGACGTTGGTTCCTTTTGTCATCAATGAGAAACGGTACAGAACCGATGAGTTCTATCCGGGTGTGAGCTTCCGGACGAGCGACCCGATGATTATGCGCGACTTCAGGCTGGTGCAATTGGTTCTGCAGCCGGCAAGGTTCAATCCGGTTTCAGGTGAACTGCGGATGGCGCGGAAGCTGAGGGTGCAGTTGACTCATAATGGCCTGGGTAGAATCAATGTGAAGCACCGGAACAGGTTTGGTATTTCCCGGGCTTTCGAGCCACTGTACAAGAAGCTGATTGCGAACTATGATTTCGGCCCGCCCCAGCGGCCTGAGGATGGTTCCTATCTGATTATCACCCATGACAATTTCGCGAGTGCGGTCGAGCCGTTCGCCGAGTGGAAGACCCGCAAGGGATGGCGCACGGTTGTGAAGACCACGAGCGAAATCGGAGGCAGCGATTCGGCCACGATTCGGGCCTACATCGCGGACGCGTACAACAACTGGCCGTATCCGCCCGACTATGTCCTGCTGGTAGGCGACGCGCCCGGGTACCTGCAGTGCTATCACAAATCTGGCAACACCCATGCGTCGGACCTGCCCTACTCGACGCACGAAGGCGGGGACATCCTGGCGGACCTGATGGTCGGACGGGTGTGCGTGCAGACCCTGACCGAGGCCCGGGCCGCGATGAACAAGCTGTACAGGTATGAGAAGGAACCGTACATGGCCAATACGGACTGGTTCGGCAAGGCGTGTGCGATTGCCGCGTACGAGGGCGGGCCACGGTTCTGGACCGTGGTAATCCGGATTCGCAACTATGTGATGGGCCGGCCGTTCACCCAGTTCGATACCTTGTTCCAGCGCTGGAGTTTGAATACCAAGCAGGGGTTGATGGACTCGCTTGCCCTGGGCCGTTCGTGGATGCTGTATCGCGGTCACGGTAGTGTTACCGGGTGGGGCAACGTGAGCCCGACCTTCTCGGTTTCGGATGTGTACAACCTGCAGAACGGGCGGATGACGCCGATTGTAATCGGGCCGACCTGCCTTGCCGGGGATTTCGACAACAGTTCCGAATGCCTGGCCGAGGCCTGGACCAAGGCGGGCTCGCCGGATTCGGCCAGGGGTGGCACCGGGTACTTCGGTTCGTCCGAGGTGAGCTATTCGGGATACAACGACTCGCTGGCTGCCGGGGCCTTCTTCGCCTACACCGACAGCCTGCTTTACACCTACGCCCAGTGTACCCAGTGGGGCAAGCTGTTCATGCTTATGGCGTATCCATTGCCTGACCCGACCTCGGAGAAGGAAATTTGGATGTTCAACAGCCTTGGCGAACCCGAGGAGAACATCTGGTCCGCGACCCCGCGGATTCTGACAGTGACCCATCCGGCAACGGTGTTTATCGGCTCGTTTCCGTTTGAGGTGACAGTGAATGCGAGTGACGACTTCGCGCCGGTGGAGAATGCGCTGGTGTGCGTGATGTCCAGGACCGACACATCGGTCTACCATGTCGGGTACACCAATCCAGCAGGCCGGATTCAGTTCACACTCAATACCACGCAACCGGGTGATTCGATTCTGGTGACTGTGACCGGCCGGAACCTGCATCCATACATGGGTTTGGCCCTTGTGATTTCGCCCAATACCGCTTATGTTACCTATCTCAGCCACATCGTGAACGACTCACCGCCAGGCGGAAATGCTGACGGAATCATCAACCCGGGTGAGACCATCAAGCTGGGGATATGGGTCAAGAACTGGGGCTCAGCGGTCGCAGACTCAGTCTACGGCACACTGCGCATAGATGACGCCAATGTCACGATGCTTGATTCGGTGAATTACTTCGGCACGGTCGAGGCCGGGGATTCGGCTTTTAATGCGAGCGGTTTCCGGTTCAGTGTGGCGAGCGCCTGCACGAACGGCTATGTGCTGGGGTTTGAGCTTGAGTGCCGGGACGCCAACGACTCATTATGGTATTCCAGCCTCAACCTGTGGGTCGGAACTCCGGTTCTGGGATATGATGAGTATATTGTCAATGACCCGCCGCCGGGTGGAAACGGCGACGGCAAGATTGACCCGGGTGAGACCGCGCAGTTGATTCTTGTTCTGCGCAACACCGGACTCGGACATGGCTATGATGTGGCTGGTATACTGCGTTCGGGAGACAGCCGGTTCCAGGTTTCTGATTCCGCCGGCGAGTTCGGCGACATCATGAAAGACACTACCGGTAACAACAGCGCAGACCCGTTTGTGGTTCATGCCGATGCTTCGATACCGATTGAAACTCCGATACCATGCACCCTGCTGGTGAGTGCTGAGGGTTACAGCGGAACAGTGCTCTTTACGGTTGTTGTCGGTGAAGTCCGGGCGATTGACCCGATACCAGACGGCCCGCGGCGGCCGGCTCTGTATTGGGCGTATGACCACAGTGACACCGGTTATGTCGAGCATCCGGAGTTCGCCTGGGTTGAGATTAACAGCATCGGCACCAGACTGGACTTCCCGCAGAACGATGACGTTCTGGTGGTCAACCTGCCTTCCGGGTTCGGGCCGTTCAAATGCTATGGCCAGCGATACACCCAGGTTTCGGTCAGTGCGGACGGCTGGATTGTACCAGGCAACTACACATCAACTAATTTCACCAATACATCCTTGCCGAGCTCTTCGGCTCCGCCCCGGGTGATTGCTTTGAACTGGGACGACCTTTATCCCGGGTATGGGGGCAGCGGATATGTCTATTATTACCACGACGCTGCAAACGGCTGGTTCATCATCGAATACGACAGCGTACCTTACTATGACCGGCGTTCGATTCGCGATAAGTGCGAGATTGTCATTTCCGATACCACGGTGACTACGCCTTCAGGTGATAATGTGTTTGTGTGCCAGTATCTGACTGCGAACGGATACACCTCAAACACAATCGGGATTCAGGACCCGACCAAGACCATCGGGATTCAGTGTCTCTGCAACGGCGATTATCACCAGGGTTGCCCGACTATAACCGGGGGCCGGGCCATAAAGTACACGACCGCAGAGCCGCTGACCGGAATAGTGGATGAAACGGTTGGACCGGCCGGCATCGGCAGAGCCGGTTTTGCGGTCTGGCCTAATCCGGTTCGTTCCTGGGCTCAGGTCAGGTTCGGGTTGAAGCGTGAGTCAGAAGTGAAACTGGCTGTTTTCGACCGGGCCGGAAGGCAGGTGCGCGGCCTGCGTGATACACGGCTTGAGACCGGGGACTACCTAGGTACCTGGGACGGACGCGACGATTTCGGCCGAGGTCTGGCCCAGGGCGTTTACTTCCTGCGGCTTGAGGCGGGCGCTGAGCGGCTGGTGAAGAAAGCGGTTGTGCTGGAATAGATACCGGGCAAGCATCTGGGGCGGGCGCGGCTGGTTTTGGGCCGGCCCGGCTTTTAAGAGCCCCGAAAACCGACATAGGAATCTCAAC
>JAUWNN010000143.1 GCA_030612625.1 Caldifarciminota bacterium | reverse complement strand
CTCATAAGTCAGCAGTTGATGAGTGTCGAACTTCACTTCCTGCTCCGGTTCAGTCCTTTTCGCGTCTCTGGCTCCGAACAGGTCAGCCTGGCGCTCCAGGAATCTGAGCCTTTCTGAGGAGGCTTTCGCCATCTCCAGTTCCAGCCCGAGAAGCAGAGCGGTCCGGTTTGAATCAAACCAGTCAAAGGCACCGGCTTTGATGAGCGATTCGGCCGCTTTCCGGTTCACTACTCCTCTGGTGCGAGTCAGGAAATCGAGGATGTTCTCATACGGCCCGTTCTTTTCCCGCTCCTCAACCAGGCGTTCGCTCGCACCCTGGCCCAGGTTCTTGACTCCGGCAAGACCGAATCTGACCTTGCCCTGTTCGATGTTGAAGGTCTTGAAGCTTTTATTGACATCCGGGCCCAGGAGCTCAAGTCCCATATGCCTTGCTTCGTTCACAAACCCGGACAGCTTCCTGAAATCGCCCAGCTCACTTGTCAGAGTTGCGGCAATGAGTTCGACCGGGAAGTTGGCTTTGAGATAAGCGGTGATGTAGGAAAGATACGCGTACCCGGCCGCATGGGACTTATTGAATCCGTACCCCGCGAACTTGGCGAGCAAGTTGAAGACTTTTTGCGCCTTCTGGGCCGGAATCTGGTTGTGCTCGGCACACCCTTGAATGAACGTATCGCGTTGCGCTTCCATTTCCGCGGGTTTCTTCTTGCCCATGGCCCGGCGCAAAAGGTCGGCTTTGCCCAGGGTGTATCCGGCCAGGGCCTGACCTGCTTGCATCACTTGCTCCTGGTAAATCATGATGCCGTAAGTTTCCCGGCATATCGGTTCAAGCAACTGGTGTTCGTATTCAATCGGCTCGGTGCCGGCCTTGCGGGCAAGATAGGTTGGTATCAACTCCATCGGCCCGGGCCGGTAAAGCGCAATCAGAGCGATGATATGCTCAAGGCTTTCGGGTCGCATCCTTCGGCAAAGGTCGCGCATTCCTGAGCTTTCAAGCTGGAACACCCCGACCGTGTCACCGTGCTGGAGCAGCTTGTAGGTCTTCGCATCATCAAGCGGCGTGTCTACGAGACTGAAGCTGTAACCGGTTTCTCTTACCAGCCGCTGTGCTTCCTCGATAACGGTCAGGGTCCGCAACCCCAGAATATCCATTTTCAGAAGCCCAACCGCATCGAGCGAATACATATCAAACTGGGTGCAGATATCGCCTTCTGCTGACCGGTAGATCGGCACAAGCTCGATGAGCGGCTTGGGCGCAATCACCACTGCCGAAGCGTGAATCGAAGCGTGCCGGTTCAATCCTTCGAGCCTGCGGGCAATGGTTATCAGTTCCTGGTGCTCGGGTTTGGACTCAACCAGGGCTTTGAGCTCAGACGAAGTGGCCAGAGCTTGAGCCAGTCTCATATTCTGGGGAATCAGCTTTGCCATTCGGTCCACTTCAAGAATCGGAATGTCCATTACCCGGCCTACATCGCGCACCACACCCCTTGCCTGCATCGTGCCGAAAGTGATTATCTGGGCGACCGATTCCTCACCGTAACGATTTCGGATATAGTCAATCACCTCCTGGCGTCTGGTGTCGGAAAAGTCAATGTCGACATCAGGCAGACTGACCCGCTCAGGCGTAAGGAACCGCTCAAACAGCAATCCGTAACGCAGCGGGTCAATGTCGGTGATTCCCAGGCAGTACAGCACCAGGCTGCCGGCTGCCGAGCCCCGGCCCGGACCGACCGGGATTTCCTTTGACCGGGCAAAGTCAACGATGTCCTTGACCACCAGAAAGTATCCGGGAAAACCCATCTGCTGGATGATGTCCAGTTCGTGCTTGAGCCGTCCCTCAATCTCCGGCGTTATTCGAGAGTACCGGTGCTTCAACCCTTCCCGGGCAAGGTGACTCAGATAAGAGAATCCGTCCTTGAAACCTTCGGGCGATTCGTACTTCGGGAGATTCAGCCTCACCCGGTCGAAGTCCAGAACCAGGTTGCACCGGTCCGCGACTTCGCGGGTTCGTGTGACCGCATCCGGGATGTCCTTGAACAACTGCTCCATTTCCGCGGGCGAGCGGAAGAACAACTGGTCTGAGGTTATCCTGAGTCGGTTCTTATCACTGAGCTTCTTGCCGGTCTGGATACAGACGAGCGCATCATGAGCACCGGCGTCCTCAGGCCGCAGATAATGGCAGTCATTTGTCGCGACTACCGGGATGTCCAGATTCGCGGAAACGTCCATGATGCCTGGAATGATTTTTTCCTGTTCCTCAAACCCCAGCCGCATCACTTCGAGGTAGAAGTTCTCAGGGCCGAGGATTTCCTGATACTGAGAAGCAGACTGCATCGCCCGCTCGGTCTCGCCCCGTCGCAGGAACCAGTTCACCTCGCCCTTGAGACATCCGGAAAGCCCGATAAGGCCGTCAGCGTGCTCGGCTAGAAGCTCTTTGTCGATTCTCGGCCGGTAATAGAATCCCTCAAGATAAGCCCGGGAAACAAGTTTTATCAGGTTCTTGTAACCGGCTTGATCCCGGCACAAGAGGGTCAGATGAAAGCTGGACTCGGGAATGTCGGCATGAATCTTCCGTTCCTTGCGGTTTCCAGGAGCGATATAAACCTCGGCCCCGACAATCGGCTTGACCCCGGCTTGCTGGGCCGCCTTATAGAACTTGACCGCACCGAACATGTTGCCGTGGTCGGTAATCGCCAGGGCCGGCATTCGATACTCGGCCGCAAGCTCCACCAACTCATCAATCTTCGAAGCGCCGTCCAGCAGGCTGTACTGGGTGTGATTGTGCAGGTGAACGAAGTCAGCCGTTTTCTTTTGCCTGGGCATGATTCTTTATAGTTCTAACCGGCCGTGCTGTCAACCAGAGCCTGGTCAAGCCCTTGCTCTCCATTTCTACTCCCCACCCATATTTCGGTTGACCAAGTGCTCTGGCGACAGTATAATATAGGTGAGTTGTTGCAGGCAACGGCCTGCACGTTCTCCACCCCCAGGTTTGTTAAAGGAAGGAGGGTAGTCGTGAAGAAGTACGCTACATTCATTTTCGCGGCGTTCATTCTCGCCGGCCTTGGTTGCCAGTTGCCTCAGCCTGAAGGCAAGCTGGATGTTGTGTTCTTTGATGTCGGTCATGGCAGCGCCATCCTCGTCCGCACGCCCGACCAACGTACCTGCCTGATTGACGGCGGTCCGACCTATGCCGGAGCCAATGACATCTGTCCGATTCTCGACAGCCTGGGAATCACCGAGTTGGATTATTGCATTGCCACCAACTACACCGAAGCCAGAATCGGCGGCCTGGACGAAGTCATCCGCTATCTGGGCGGTGAGGAGGGAATACTCTTTCAGTGCTATGACCGGGGCCGGGGTCTTAACAGCCCGGCTTTCCTCGAATACCGGCAGGCTGCGGCCGGCCGGCGCAAGACGCTGCGGCCCGGGAAAGTCATCGAAATGGGCGATGTGACAATCTGGTGCCTGGCTGCGAATGGCAGGGTTCTGGGGTCCAAGCACAAACCTCCGAGAATGGAACAGGACAAGAGTATTGCCTTGCTCGTTTCCTATTGCAACTTTGACATGCTTGTTACCAGTGACCTGGTGTGGACAAGCGATAGTATCCGGCTCAACCTCGGCTCAGAAGTGACTGAGATTTCAGATGAGGCGGAACTATTCGCAGTGGGAGATTTCGGGAGTGCTTCTGCGGTCAGCTACAAAATGGTGCAGCAGGTCCATCCGGTGGTATCAGTGATTTCAGTGGGCCCGAACGACTCAGACCTGCCGGCCCAGAAGACAATCAACCGGCTGACCAGACGCCGGCGCAAGGTTTACCAGACGAATCATACCGGTTCGAACCTGATTCCTCGCCAAAGCGGCCGCATTGTGGGCGGCGATATCTGGGTCACGGTTGGCCAGGATTTCTACACTGTGGCCGGCGACACTTTCAGGATATTCCGCTAGTCGGGCGGCCAGTGCCTCCGGTGTGCGGAGGCTGGTTTCACTTCCGGCAGACAGAGCAGCGGTGTGCGGCCGCACGTCAAGTTACCCTGCGATTCCGTTCACCCGTTGACAAGAACTGCCGCAAGGTTAGATTCAGACAGATTGCGTTACTTCTGGTTCGTGGTCTATGTCGCGATGATGGGCTACATCATCTGGTGGCTCGCCGGTTCAGTCCGTCGGCGCGAGACGCACGAAATCTATGCTGCAACCGGGCTCGGGTTTTATTTCTCTGAAATCTTTCTCAGCGGGTTCGGCCCACACCTTGATATAGTGCCGGTCAGAATCATCGGCTTTGTTCTCTATGTTCCAGCGGCAATCATCGTTATCCTGGGATTTATCACCCTTCACCATAAAGGCCGGCCTAAGACCGGCTGGGAGCCGACTACAACGGTTATCAGCACCGGGGTGTTCCGACTCACTCGCCACCCGCTTTTCTTCGGTGCTGCGCTCTGGGCATTTGCCGCGGTCCTGACCTATCAGTCTCTGGTGGCCGTGGTCCTGGCTCCGGTTTCGATATTCTGCTTGTACCGTGCGTCAGTCGGGGATGAGGCCGCCACCCGGGACAAGTTCGGGGCTGAATACGATATCTACTGTCGGCAGGTTCCCCGCTGGAACGTAATAGCCGGGCTTGTCCGGTTGCTCAGAAACCGCTAGCCGCAGGAGCGCGGCAGGAGTTGAACCTCGGAAGGCCTACTTCGTCAGGGCGAGTTTCTTCACGCTCCTTGAATCGCCTGCCTTCAGATGACAAAAGTATACGCCGGGTGTCACCGCTTTGCCGGAATTGTCTTTCCCGTCCCAGGTCGTGCTGTAGTATCCGGGTTCTCTGGTTTCATCAACAAGGGTTCTTATTAACCGTCCGGAAACATCGAGAATCCTCAAACCGACCGAAGACTTCCGGCCTGACAACTGATAGCTGATAACCGCCGGCGGGTTGAACAGACTGGGGCAGTCGTGCAGCAGCCCGAAGACTTCCGGGGCGGGATTCAATGCAGGTTTCTCTTCTATTCCGGTCGTCCTGGCGTAGCGGAACACGCTGCCGCCCATTGTCGCGGCGTACAGATGCCTCGTGTCCACCGGGTCTATAGCCAGGCATCTTACATCAGCTTTTCCCATTCCTGCGCTCATAGCTGTCCAGGTTGAACCGCCGTCTTCACTCACATGTACCCCGCCGCCCGTAGGATGAGGCCAGATTCCGGCATAGACAGTGTCCGGATGAACAGGGTCTATCGCCACAGTGGCCACGTCCAGGCCGGACAGACCTGACTGTGTCCAGTTCGCTCCATGGTCAGTGCTCTTGTAGATACCACTGTTTTCGATTCCGGCGTACATCACGATATCCGGTCCAACCGGAACTGATGCCAGGCACGCAACCGAGCCGGACAATGACGTGGGAATCCAACTGGCGCCCTGGTCAGTGCTCCTGAACACGCCGGTACTGGTGCCGGCATAGACAGTGTCCGGATTGATTGGGTCAACCATCACCGCTGATGCTTTGCTTCCAGTCAGTCCGGCAGTAGAAGGGAACCAGTTATCCCCGCCGTCTGTGCTTTTGTATAGAAGCTCTCCGTCGTATACGCTGGAGCAGTAGACGATGTCAGGCTCAGACGGAGTCACCGCAATAGACTTGACCGAATAGGCGTCAAGACCACTGGACTTCTGGTGCCATGTCGCGCCGCCATCGGTTGTCTTCCACACATGCTTACCTGAAGTGCCGACATACATGGTCTGCGGGTTGCCTGGTTCGTGAGTTATGCACAGGCACGCCGCGAAATCCAGGGCCGGGGCTGCCTCCAGGTGTTCCCAGGTCTTGCCTTTGTCTGTGCTCTTGTGCACCCCGTATCGCCACCCCGCGGCAAACACTTCATCGTGATTGTCGGGATTCACTATCACCCCCCTGAAATCACAGGAACTCATGCAACTGTCGGAATCAAACCAGGTAGCCCCGCTGTCGGTGCTCTTGTATACACCCGAGCCCCGCTCGCCGGCAAAAACCACACCGTTTCTGACCTCGACTTCTTCAATCGACGCATAAGCACCGATGGATGGACCGCTCCAAGAGGTGCCGCCGTCAGTGCTCACGTACGCGCCGTGGTACGTACCGGCGTGAATGTGGCTGGAGTTCGCCGGGTCAACCGCCACAGCCCAGCAGTGCTCGTCCCCGAGTCCGAACTGGGTCCACGACTCACCGTTGTCAGTGCTCTTGTAGATACCGTCACCAAGGTGATAGTCATATGTGCCGGCATAGATGACATCCGGGTTATTGGGGTCAGCGAGGATGTCCTTGGGCGCCACATTGGGAAAGCCGTTGGTCATCTGGGTCCAGGTCTGACCTGCGTTCGTGCTCTTGTAGAACCCGGAGTTGATTGAATACGACTCCCCGCCGCAGTAGACGACATTCGAATCATCCGGGTCACACAGGACCGTGTACAGGTACGTATTTGGCATCCCGGAATAGGACCAGCTTTCACCTCCGTTGATGCTCTTCTGGCACGCGGCATTGCCGAGATTGGTGCCCACATAGAGAACCTGGGAATCATGAGGGTCAATAGTGATGTCGAAAACCGACCCGGTGAGCGGCTTGTGGGACCAGGTTGCTCCGGCATCCGTGCTCTTGTAGAACCCGCCGGACGTGCCTGCATAAATTCTGTCCGGGTTTGCCGGGTCTATCGTGATTCCCATAATTCCCACGCCTTCAAGCCCGGTCCGCTCCCAGCTTGTGCCGCAGTTTGTTGTTTTGTACACGCAGTCGTTCCATAGAACCGCGGAACCGCCGCAGCGAATTCCGGCATAAAGAATGTCAGAATTGGTCGGATGCATGGCAAGGGCATACACATGCCCGCCATAAGGGCCACCGTCATTCGTCCACTCGGCTGCCAGTGCAATCGAAACGAATGCTGCAGCCAGACAAAGAATGAACATCTGATTTCTATTCACGATACCTCCTCTTGATGCGGTCTTTCTGTTCCTATTTCTTGTCTTGCTCGGTTCCATCACTCGCCAGCATAGGAGAGAAGTAGCTTGGTGTCAAACGAGTCAGAAGATGAATGAAGGATGGGCTGCGTCGTCGCGGCAGCCGTGTGCCGCAAGGAATACGGAAGGCATCCTGAAACTCCGAAACGCCTGTGAGCGTTAACCGGTTAGCGACTGGCTACCGGGTACGTGTCGGTCGGGTCTTTGGGTTTTGGGGTTTGCGGCTCTGCCAGCTCCGGCGTAACCATTCTATCGCACCCGACGTGTTGTGCCAGGCCCCTTCAAGGTTGTCGGCGACCAGGACCGCTTCATCTTCTTTGCCCGGACTGTAGTAATAAGGTAACTCGCTGGGTATCGGTTTGTTGCCGAGCAGGAAGTCAGGGATATAAGCATTGGTTTGGAACGCTTCAGCCAGAGCTTTCTGGGCAGGCTTGGTGTCACCTTTGGTCCGGAACACCATCAGGGCACGGGCGTACTCCAGACTGGCGGTGGCTTCATTGTATTTCTTGAGCAGCTTGCTGAGCGTAAGGTCGTCGCCGATAGTGGCCAGCCAACCGGCAAGGATGTAGCGCAGGCCCTGATTGTCGTTGGGGTTCAGCTTCAGCAACTCCTGCAGATGCTCAATGGCAGACTCGTGTTCTTTCATTTCCCACATTACTTGTGCGAGACCGGCACGGGCGCCCATATACGGTCTGGTTTCCAGAATTCCCCAGAAAAGGCCGACGTTTTCCTTGAAAGGCTCAGGCCCGAGCGCCCGTTCCGCAGCCCGGACTGCGGCTTCATACAGGGCGCGCTCTTCAGCACTTGTTCTGGCGACTTCCCGGGCCAGGAGACAGTAAGCATCAGCACAATCCGGGCAGATGTCGAGTGCTTTGCGCGCCAGCGTGATGCACCGGCGACGGTTGTCTTCGTCCCATGCGTCGTAGACAAGCTCCTGGGCCCATTGGAGCGGGGTGCGCTCGACC
>JAUWNN010000262.1 GCA_030612625.1 Caldifarciminota bacterium | reverse complement strand
GAAAACCCTGGTTTATCCCTTGAAGCCTCGCTTCGGCAATAGCCACCCCCTAGGCGGCCCGTCCCCAGTGCCCCCCACGGGAAATGAAGGTCTTCCGACAAATCGGGCTTTCTCGACCGTATAACTATATGAAGGGGAGTGACCGAGTGGTCAAGTGGCCGAGTTCCGGCCCGGACTATAAGACCGCTGCCGCTGCCCCAAACGACCGGTAAGCTGCTAGCGAGGGAATCAGGGACAACCACCGTTTTCCGGCGGGGCCGTTATCACTCGCCACGGTCAACGTCTACTCCAATTCGCCTGCGTGTCAAACTCGGGGATTTCGGACCCACCTTTCGCACTTCGGGCGGGTTCGCGTCGCCTTCCGTCATGGGCAAGTTGTAGCGGAAAAGGATGCGGCTGTCAAGGCGGGCCGGCGCAAGATGGCGGCCAGAGTCACTTCGTCCGGCCCTCGACAATCGCAATCTCGTCCTCGGTCAGGCCGTAGAGGTCGCCAAGCTCGCCGAGTTTCATGTCGCGTCACCGTTTCCTACTGATGCCGGAAAATAGTCGCTGTCCCTATTTCGCCAGTCAGTCCGTGCTTGCTCCTACACAACCCGGCAGCCGGAAATCAGGATGCCGGACCGAAAACGGGAAGTGTCCCTATTTGATTCCGGCATTTCACCCACCGGCTTATCGCAACGCCGGTACTGAAGACCGACTCCAGCGTGCTGACGAATCAGCGTCTGGCGAAACCTGGGTAACGTCCCCAGGTTTCTCCCCACCCGATACAGGATGCGGTCCGACCCGCAATGCGTCGGCGGTAATCTTTGACAGCTTGGACACACAGCCGGGAGTTGAACCGACAGGTGGCAGTCATTCGAAATGGTCCTGGGCCCAACGGCGCAACCTAGCCGGGGAAGAAGACAGCAGGTCATCCAGAGCATCTCCATCGATAAGGAAAATGCGGGGCTTAGGCTTCACCTGCGGCACCCTGAGAGCTTCCTTGGTGAAACCACCGGTGGTAACCAGCATGCCGACATCAATGCCGCCAATAGAGAATCCTAGTTCCCGGACCGGTTTCGGACCCACGTTCGCCGTCTTCCAGTGTTTTGTCTGAACGGCCACTCTGATCACCTTGCCGGCGGAGGACTTGAATTCAGCCCAGACGTCCACGCCGCGGTCGCGCTTGGGGGGTAGCAGGATAAGCCCCATTTTCTTCAAGAGATCAGCCACCTTCGCTTCTAACTGCTGCCAGTCCTTTCTCTCTTTGCGACGTCCGCCATGGTCTCGGTTGTCCATGTGCCTAGTCCCGGATGTCCGGATGTCCACGCCTGAGTTCTGTCCCACAAGGCTGATGTACCCTTCCTTGATTGGATTGAAACGTCTCGTCCGGCTTTGCTTGGAGTCGTTGAAAACGCAGCCGTAGAGCGTGTTCCCGGGTTTCTTGCTCTTGGTACTTACCAGCCCCCTGCTGATGATATCCTTGGCCAGCTCCACGTAGTGCATCGCCCTGCCGCGCTTCCTCAGAATGTGCTCTGCAGCGTCAAGAAAGGACATTTCGCCTCGCCGGGGCACTCGCGCGCGTGACGACTTCGCGCTAGGCTTCTTGTCCGCCGAACGGCCCCTGCCGCGCAGGCTGATGAGTCCATCTCTGATGGGATTGAAGCGACTGGAGGGATTGTTCTTGACGTCGTTGAAGACCATGCCGTACAGGGTACTCGCTGGCTTCTTGCTTTCAGTTCTCACCAGCCCAAGTCGGAGTATCTGCTCCGCCAGATTGGCATACCGCATGGGACTACCATGTCGTTTGAGCATGTACTCTGCAGCGTCGAGAAACGTCATTTCGCCTTTACCGCCGGGACTCCGCTTCGCCGTACGGCCACGGGATGCAACACTAGTTTTCACGCGCGCTCGTCTGCCTTTGAGTGCAAAAGTGCCCGGTCCGGTCTGCCGGAAATGCGACGCCGACCTGTGATTGTTAATATCCATGTACAGCGCGCCTCCCACAGACTGCGCGGGCGAAGAACCTCCTGGGCGCCACAGCCGTCTTTTCACGATACGGTCGGTGATCTCGTGGAAGTGTAATTCGCGTCCGGCCTCGGCCAGAACCCTGTAGGCTGCTTCAAGTATGGTCATTTTCCCTCCTGGAGTTTTTGGGACAGGAGTTTTGGGGACACATTACTCAACTCCTTCACATCCAGCTTCTGCTGTTCGTCTTTTTCTCAATCTTCTTCGTCCGTTTGGGGGTGAGGTCGGAAACCGCATACCGCTCACCGCGCTCCGTTTCAAGTAATGATGGGCCATAAATTGCTTCACCGCCATCGCCGTCAGCTTATCGGCAGAGTGCTGCTCAGTCAAGCGAAAAAGGGGAATGACCGCTGACGGCTGACCGCTTTCCGCTGACCGCCGGAGTGGCGAAGTGCGGTCGGAATACACAGGCACAGAGGAAATGATGCATACCGAGTTCCGAGTGTCGATTGCCGGATTGGGGTTTTCGGAATTCGGCGGACAAATGTCAGCTTGCGGCCGCTGCTTGTGACCTTGAAGCGCTTGGCGACGGCATGGTCGTCGGGCTCTGCGGTCAAAACCCGGATGTGAGGACGCGCTGGGCTGCGCATCGGTCAAAGCATGGGCCAAGGCGTGGACAGAGGCATCGGCACGACCTTGGTTCGGAGCCAAGGCAACTGCGTGAGGACAGGCATCGTGATAGGCGCTGGTATAAACCGGGGTTCAGGCGCCAGGTCAGACACGGGTACGTGTGTTAGGTCAGGCGCCGAGCAATCCGCCGGGTATTGCGCCAGTTGACATCCCGTGAAGAGCCCGGTTACCGTTATCGGCTCAAGTTCCGGGCAGAGCCCGGATAAGAGTATCGTAGTATTCCCGGACGGAATTCCGGTTCCAGGCACCAAAACCGGCATCGGGCAAGACATCGAGCCAGACCCGAAGGGGAACGACCCCCCAAGCCGTGCAGGGGCAGGTCCACCAGAAGGGGTCGAAGCAACTAACCGACGCCAAATCAGCGGGTTGTGCCTCGTTCCATCAACCGGCTTCGGCGGCGAAAATGCACTGTTCAGGCCGGGCCGCTGGCCAAGCCTGACCCGAGTCCCGATGCCGGACCAGGGGCCAAACCAGGGCCCGGACCAGAGCCGGCTTCACAGCCCGGGCCAGGGTCTGAACCAAGGCCTGAGCCAGGTTTTGGGCCGGATACCGGGCCAGGAGCCGGGCCGGGCTCGGGCCCGGAAACCGGACCAGGTGCGGAGCCGGACTGCGGGCCAAGTGCGGGAACGGATGTCTGAATCCGGGCCAGTCCGGCCTGGGAAAGGGTAACTATTCGGACGAAATCTCTGGGGGATACCACCCCCTATACGGCCTCTGGACAGTCCACCGGGCTGCCCCCTGGACGGGAAAAACGCAGGTTGGAGAAGGGAATGCAAGATTTTTGTCACTTGCTGCCGATTCCAGCGTATAACGTTATGGAGGGCATCCTTGATATTCCCGGCTGCTATCTGTTTGACTTGGAGCCTGACAATCCTAACATGTAGCCGTGTCAGTCCAAAGGCCGGCAGAAACCGGGAAAGCCGTATGAAGAGAGAAAAACGGAAAGGTCGTTCATCCGGGTGAGCCTGATCGCCGGGAAGCTCGGCATTGTCTTGCTGCATATGGCCAGAGGCCGAGCGCTGTCGGTTATCGTTTCCGTGCTGGCGGCCTGCTCTCTTGCTCAGGCCTTGACACCGGCTGAGCGCGAAAGGCTCAGTCGCGGCGACATCGTGGCAACCCGCCCAACAGCTTCGCCGGGAATTCTGGGTGGTCGGGCGCAAGTGTTAGTTGAGGCCGCGGTTGACGAAGTGTGGCCGGTGCTCAATGATTGCAGCAGGTTCAGTGAGTTCATACCCAGGTATCTGGTTTCTATCATGGCTGACCAGGGAGTTGTCGCTGCCATCAGGGGCTATGAGTCTGCGCGCC